>CAYOUW010000160.1:0-3095 GCA_964407235.1 uncultured Zetaproteobacteria bacterium
GCTAACCCGGATTCATCGCGGACAAAGAAACAAGCAATTTGAGTTCGTTTTCGGGATGAAATGAGTGCATGGTTAATAAAGACTTTCCAATGCTTCCCTGGATTGTTCATATACCTTGTGGCGTTTGATTTTCATGGTGGGAGTAAGCAAGCCTTCTTCAATCGTGAATGGGTGCGGATGAATGCAGATACGGCGTATCTGCTCATGCTGAGCCAGCCCCTTCAAGTGTTCACTGATACGGGTTTGCAACATTTTTCGTAGAATGTCGGACGATGCCAGATGTTCCCAGTCCGTTTCAGGCAATCCCTCCTCATGCGCCCATGCCATGCAGACTTCCTTCGCCGGCACAACCAACGCCACCAGATACGGCTTCCGATCGCCATACACAACTGCCTGATCAATCATTTCATCGGTCACAAGAAGGCCTTCAACACGTTGTGGCGCAACGTTCTCTCCACCTGAATTTACGATCAAATCTTTTTTACGATCGGTAATACGCAAGTATCCGTCCGCATCCAGCTCGCCAATATCGCCGGTATGCAGCCAGCCTTTTACAAAGGCCTCACTGGTTTCTTCCCGCCGCCTCCAGTAACCGAACATGACATTGGGACCGCGAACAAGAATTTCACCATCCTCGGCGATTCTCACCTCCACGTCCGTTGCGGCCTTGCCCACTGAACCCAAACGCCGGTCATCCACGGGATTGACGCTGACGAGCGGCGCGGCCTCCGTCATGCCATAGCCTTCCAGAATGGGCAACCCTATGGCCTTGAAGAATTCGGCGACTTCCATGCTCAACGGCGCTCCGCCTGAAACCATTAACCTGATCCTTCCACCAAAACGATCCCGTATTTTCTGCCCGATCAGACGGTCCAGCCAATGAAATCGAACGCCGTTCCACCATGATACCGCTTTTTCCCGGCTTGATCCCAACATCAAAAAATTGCGGAACAGGCGTTGCTTGAACGCAGACTGTTTGGCCACCTGGCCCAAAATCCGGCTGCGAACCACTTCCAGCAATCGGGGCACGGCAATGAGAATGGTGGGTTTGGCCTCGGCCATATTTCTGGCCACCGTGTCCGGACGTTCCGCGAATGCGACGGAAATACCGAATGTGTAGGGAAGAAAATGGCCCGCCATACGCTCCAGCGCATGCGCCAACGGTAAAAAAGATAACATTTTATCATCGGGAGCAAGTAAAAAGATGGAGGGAATCGCCTTCAGATTGGCCAGAATATTACCATGCGAGAGCATGACTCCCTTGGGTTCGCCCGTAGTGCCGGAGGTATAAATCAGTGTTGCCAGCGTATCGCGTCCTACGCTGTTCAGGCGAGTTTCCAGCCCCGTCACATCCACTTCGCCCGTTTCCAGTTCGGCAAACAAATGCAAATTGTCCCTGTCCGCCATCGCTTCCATCACCATCTCTTCCGTCATGTAGACCGCCTTCAGTTCCGGACAGCTATCAGCAACATTGATCAGATGCCGGGCCACCTTGCCTCCTGATGTTATGGCAATTTTGACGCCGGCATCCCGCAGCACATAGGCAATGTCCTGTGGCCGGTAAGAGCAGTACAACGGAACCGTAACCGCGCCAATGGACAGAATGGCATAATCGGCCACCGCCCATTCCGGAATATTTTCCATCAGCAGCGCCACGCGGTCGCCCGGTCGGATGCCCGCTCGTATCAGGCCTGTAGCGACATGCCGGATACGTGAGGATAAATGTCCGTATGTGACAGGAACATAACCCTGATGCGTTCGATGCCACTGGGCAGGGCGGGCGGGACACAGCCTCGCTGTGTCAAAAAAAACCGCGGGCAGGCTTGCCGCGGTTTCAAGTGCGGTTTGACGGTCTGCAATCACGGTTTGGATGAAGTTGCTCCAGTGGTAGCGCCCTTTTCGCTGGGCTTTTCACCGGATACCTCTTCTTTCTTCTTTTCGGAACGGGATGCGGCTTTTTTTACTGCCCGGCCCGCGGTGTTGCGTGCCGCCGCCTTCCGAGACATCCCCGCTCGCTTTCCGTCTGTCGCGGCTTTCTTTATTTTCGGTTCATCCAGTTCCATATGTATCAGCAACGTCATATGGGTGATGACGATTCCCGGAATGCTGGCGATGGCGGCCAACAATCCGCCAAAAATAATCAGGGCGGCAAGATGCGCGATACCCCCCCAGAAACCGGAAGCCGCTTGAACAACCGCGACCTGCGGCCCTGCCACGATGTGACTTAGTCCCCAGGTAATCCGGAACCCCAGCCAGAGGGGGGAAAGCACCAGCGCCGCAACCAATAGCGTTGCCAGCACGCCCCCCAGATTGTAGATCAGCAGTTCCGGTAATCGTTGGCGTAACAGCCGCCACAGAATATCGCGCAGAGCGCCGGCATCAGCTTGTGAAATCGCGACGCGGGCGGCAATATTGAACAACGCCAGCAACAAGGCCATGGCGACCACGGTATTAAGCAGGAGTAATGGCACGCTGACCAACGCCAGCCAGACCAGTCCAAGACCTGGAATTCTGGCCAGTAGAAGAATAAACAGCTCGGCCAACAACAGCGCCAGCAGGCCCCCGGCCGCCCAGGCCGGCAGCAACAGCAAGGATTGGACACGCGACCATGCGAAGCGCATGGCCTGCCTGGTGTTCGGAACGGGTTGTCCCTGCATGCCGGCATGCACTTGCCGGGCCAGCGCCGTCAGGCCAAACAAGGTCCACAGCAGGCATCCAACCCCGCCGATAAAACGAAGAAAAATATCGCCGACGCCGGAAGCACCGCTCATACTGAAAACGCCATAGATGACCACCGCGATAATAATGGTGCCCGCCATGGTAATAATGAATGAAGGTTTCAGAGCGCTGCGTGCGCTGGCTACGATTTGATCCTGATTAAAATAACGCAATAAACCATCCTCTCTCCCTGGAATCCGTTGCGAACAAAGCCCCCGACGCAAGCATTGCGGCGATCCATGAATCATGCAGACTAACAACAACATAAATAAAACCATAGAGCCAATTGATCGGCCATCCTGCAAGGATGATTTGCCTTGCAGGCCGCGCGTGTATAATGTTCTTCATGCGCATGCTGACGGGTGGCATGATGCGAA
>CAYOUW010000161.1:0-3093 GCA_964407235.1 uncultured Zetaproteobacteria bacterium
TAGATAAATTCACGTATACAAATATTATTGCATGGGTTGTACTGACGCCTGCCGTACTTCTTTGTTACCATATTTTCTGTAAAAAAATTCTCTCGGAAATTTACCAGCATACAAATAGCAAATTAAAAACCGTGGTTGTGGGCAGTGGTCCCGACAGTTTGAAAATTGCGAAAGTCCTGCAGCGGACCGATCGCATCGGATTGCACTTTGCCGGTTTTTTTGATAACGATTGTGCGCGGGAAGGAGCAGATAATGGCAGGATATCGCATCCGGGCTCCCTGAAGGATTTAGAGGCAAGGCTCTATACAAACGAGATTGATCAGGTTTATGTACCATTCCACCTTATTTCCGATTTCAGGTATGCCGATTTTATCTATGCAATCAGACACAGCAGCTCTTCATTATGCATTGTTCCCGTATCCTCCGGTTTTTCTTCGACTGTTGTTGACTTGAAGGTGAAATACATTGCAGGAATGCCGGTTGTTGCTTTGATTGAATCACCCTTTTGCGGACCATCGACTGCGATAAAGGCACTGGAAGACGTTATCGTTTCACTTATATTGCTCGTGATAACGGCACCGATCCTTATTTTTGCATGGCTTGCGATCCTCTTGTCTCAGGGGAGGCCTGTTCTTTTCAGGCAACGGCGTTATGGCGTCAATGGAAAAGAGATATCCGTGTGGAAATTTCGGACCATGAATGTATGTGAGGATGGCGACAAAATCGAACAGACGGTCCGTATCGATCCTCGAGTGACCCCCGTTGGGGCTTTCCTGAGACGCTTCTCAATGGATGAATTGCCACAATTGTTTAATGTTCTTATAGGTGATATGTCGATTGTTGGGCCAAGACCTCATGCGGTTGCGCATAATGAATACTATCGCAATTTAATTGATGGCTATATGTGGAGGCATAAAGTCAAGCCGGGTATTACCGGGTTGGCTCAGGTCCGCGGGTGCCGCGGTGGAACAGAATCTGTCGATGCTATGAAAAGGCGTGTTGAGCTTGATTTGGAATATATTCGAGAATGGTCTTTGTGGATGGATATCAAAATCATGCTAATAACCATATGGGCTGTGATACGGGGAGAGAATGCATATTAAGCATCAGATCAAAATACCGGGGATGATAGAGGCCGCATGATGATTTCGTTTCAAGAGACACGGACCATGCTGCGGGAAGACCGGGCCAGGCTGCGGGAATTTATCCAATCCGAAACCGGACCGGACATGATCGGATGGCTTTATTTCAACCCGTCGTACCAGGCCGTATTTTTGCATCGCTGGTCTCATTACTTTTTTTGCAGGGAACGCAGGTTGCTCGCGAGGCTTCTGTGGCATTTTAATTTACTTCTGACGGGCGCCGACATCAGTCCTGGGTCCGACATTGCCGGAGGGCTAATTATCGTCCATCCCCTTGGTGTCGTGATTATTGGAAAGGTCGGAACGCATGCCACATTCTTTGGACGATCTGGAATCGGGGGCGGGTTATCAAGAAAAGACGTCGGGGCCGGTATGGGTTTTCCGATCATAGGCAACGGCGTAACATTTGAGATTGATGCGATCGTTCTGGGGCCTGTCAAGGTTGGCGATAACGCCAGGATTCACTCCACCATCGTAACGACCGATGTTGGTGAAGAGGAGGATGTATGGCCTTCCAAAGTTCACATGAGAACATTATCCAAATCCGCATCTGTAAAATTGAATTAGCCCGGACTGGATATCGACCGGTTCATATTGATAAAGTGAAATCATACCGGATTCTCCGTCATGAATACAGGAAACTTTGCGCGTGCATCGATGAAGATATTAATGTTGCCATTGAGCAGGCATCGGATCTGATGGTGAGGAAACAAGGCTCTCTCAGGAGGGTGAGTGTGTTTTTAACTCCCCCGCTTCTTTGCGTCTTTTTATATCGCCTTGCGCATCTCCTCTGGAATGTGAATGCCAGACGATTGGCCCGTTTCCTCGCGTGGGTTAATTTTGTGATGCATAAAGCCTCAATCAGTCCGGCATCTAAAATTGGCGCGGGCCTGTATATACCACATACCGTCGGGATTATGTTCCATGGAATTGCTGGCGCTCACTTGATTCTGTTTGCTCGCGCGGTCGTTGCTGCAAATTCGATAAATTTTGATATCTCAAACCACCCTGAAGCCTATCCGGTTCTGGGTGATGGTGTTCAGGTGGGCGCATGGGGAAGGGTAATTGGGAGCTTGAAAATTGGCAGTCATACCAAGATCGCTCCATATACGGTTGTCACACAAGACGTGATGCCGAATAGCATAGTATTCAGGAGACGGTAAGGAGAGGATCATGATATGTAACAGAAACGAATCCAGATCCAGTTCGTTGAACAACGCTAATGTCCCGCCCAGCGTCTATCAAACGATTCAAAATATCAAAAGTGATATTAAAAGAATGAGGGAATTGATGAATGTAACGCCATCATTTTCCGGAACTGTTTTTTTGTTGCTTTCACCGTCAATTATGGCAATGCATTTGTACCGTTGGTCTTTCTACCTTTATTCAAAACACTTACATGCCGCCGGACGGCTCATCTGGCTTTTTAATCACTATCTCACGGGAGCCGATATTTCACCGGAATCCATCATAGGTCCAGGTTGCTACATTGGACACCCCGTTGGAACTGTCATAACGGGAAAGCTGGGGACGAAAGTAAGCTTGTTTGGAAGTGCGATATTGGGCGGTGGGTGCAGGGATGAAAGTGATATAGGTGGCGGTGCGGGGCTTCCGCTTGTTGGAAATAACGTTTTTATAGGCGTAAACACGACGATTCTGGGAGCAATCAGGATCGGGGATGGAGCTCAGGTAGGGGCGTGTTCACTGGTTCTTGAAGATATTCCACCCGGAAAACTTGCTTTTGGCAACCCGGCCAAGGTTCGGGATGTAAAGCCGATTGATTATGAAAAAGTGGCCGGAATCACAAAGCATGAATAATATTAGCGTATCAATTATTATCGTAAGCTGGAATGTCGGCGCTCTTCTCAGAGAATGTCTGGATTCTATTTATAAAACCATTGGGCTTTTATCCGACCAATTTGAAATTATTGTTGTAGATAATGATTCGAAT
>CAYOUW010000162.1:0-3078 GCA_964407235.1 uncultured Zetaproteobacteria bacterium
AGACTTTCTTCAATAACTGCTAAATTTTACTCTTACATGAGATCAGGTCGTCTGATCTTGGCTTCCAGATTACCGATCTGTTCATGCTTCCAGTTAAAGAGATTGCGCCGCACGGTATTCCAGGTCACACCATAGGTAAAACCGATGGCCTCGGTGGCCGTGAACAGCATCTGCGGCACCATCACCTCGGGCGTTTCCTCGTGGTAACGCCGAATCTGATCCACACCCAGCTCAATTGCTTCATCCTTGCTGGCGTTCTTGCATTCGATGACCAGCACCGGCATGCCGGTGATCAGGAACACCACATCCTCGCGGGTGCCGTGGTGACCATTGTGGTTGTAAAACTCTTCCGTCACCTCATAGACGTTACGCCTCGCCTCGGGCAACCGCTCAAGATCGCCGTAATCAATCAGTTGCAGGTCGAGTTCGCGGTCTTCTTCGGCGCAGAAGAACTTGTACTGATTGCGCAGACAGGCAAGAAAATCCTGATTGCCGTAGATGTCGGCATGAAAGCGCTGAAACTCACCAATCAGCGCTCCCTCGGCTTCCTTGTATTTCGGATTGAAGGCCAGCACCTGCTCATGCAGCAGATCGCCAAAATAGAGCGATGCGGAATGCGCCCTTTCCTGCGGCGTGACTCCCTCCGGGTCAAACCCGCGCCGTCTCTCGGCTTCCGCTCGCAGCACAAACGTCCAGCCGATCTCCTGCGCATAGGCAAGAATGCGCGCCTGAACGGTTTTGTGCTCTCCGGGCTTGCCCATGGCTTGATTCTCATCACCGCCATTGCTCCCGCCATGTAAGGAACTCCTTGGGCCGCAAATGGTAGCGCGCGATATTCCCCTCATGCAGGCTCATGAGTTCCGTTTCTGCCACTTCAACAAAACGAGGCCGTTCATCCTGCTTCACGCTTTTCTTCGCCCGTTGTTTAATCAAGAGAATGGCTTCCTTTTTATCCTTACAGCCCAGAACGATCTCGGCAACGGTCTTGCCCAACAGGTCACGGTGCCTTAAACGAAAAGGGTCCGGTTCTCCCAATGATTGCTGTACCACCGAATAACGCGCACACGAACGCTCATAGGCCCAGACGAACACATCACGCAGCAACGCAATGCGACCCAGTTCATACACCCCCAAAATGCCGCCAATGTATGCCCGCTCGGGTACATCCACAAACGACAAGGGGCACAGGTTTCCACGAATAAGCGGAATATTGGCCGCAAGCCGGGATACGCGTTTATTTACATCCTCAAAAGGCTGCAAATAAGACAGATGAACCAAAGCAAAAAGGGCCTGTTCAAACGGGTCGGATATTGCAGTCGCCGTTTCGAGTACCTGCTGAAAATATTCGCTGATCAATTGAGGCACTTCCAGCGGATGATACACCGTGCCGCCAACACCAACGGCGATGGTACGCAGGCGACCACATGCCTGTGGGTCGGCAAGCAGATTTTCCGACAACAACGCGTGCAGATTCAGGATGGTGTATGGATTGAATCCAATTTCTTCCGCCTCATCCGTCAGCAACTCAATCGCAGCCTTGTGGTTCAGAATCATCTGCGTTTCCGTAGCGTCCTTACCCTCGGCGGATTCCCCCAACTCCAGCAGCCGCTCCGTTTCGAGTAATGAATAGGTGTTGCCCTCCAGACGGCTGGAGTTCCAGGAAAGGTCGATCAGCAAGCGGTCGGATATCTGCCGCACATAGGTTCCGGCCGGACGGCTACTGTCCGGCGAACGTCCCTTCTCCGCAAGCTGCTGACGAATTTCCGGCGTAAGATAAAATGTCTCATTGGGGCGGTATTCATCCAGAAAAGCCCGGTTGTAGCCGACAGGTTTCCGATTCTGAATCGACTTGCGTATGGCCTGCCTGACAGCTTCCGCCTCGGAAGATATGGGAACATAAGTCTCTGCTGTTGTTTTTCCCTTGTCCGCCAGTGGCGTTACCGGAAAGTATCTGGTTCCTTTTCCTGTCCCTCTGATTACGATTCTGCCCTGCTCCGCCAGCAACTTCAGACGGCGCTGGAGCTTTTTGGGGGGTATGGAGAAATCAAGCCCGTCACGGATAGCACTCACCTGCGCTCCGTCCGGGTTAGACGCTACAATCGTGGCAATGGCATCAAGTTCTTGATCTGGAATCTTCTTGGGCATAGGCACATTATATGTCGTGAAAACCATTTATGCGACATATAAATATTTTATTTGTCGCTTATCCTTCTTAATTGTCGCAAAAACAGACTTAAACGTCGCGAAAAAACGCTGTTATGCCGATGGCGTTGATAACCAACCTCCTCAAAAACAGCTATTTTTGAGAAGGTTGGCGCGAGTTGCTCATATTTCTTGAATCGTGAGTGCTTATGTCGAAGACATCGACATAAGGATACAACGTGTTAAAATTCGCCGGATTTGTCGACACGTTAGGTCTTACCTGAATGGTACGATAATCGTAAGCGTCAAAGCGACCTCATCTACCGCTACAATATAAAGGCGCCATCCTTCGCATGAGCAACATAGCGGAGGCATAGGATGAAATCAGAGCAACCAGCGCGTAGCGCATCGAAGCGAGATTACTGGAAGCATATCATCAACGAGTGGGAAGGCAGCGAATGCGCAACGCAAGCCGCCTTTTGTCGCCATGCAGGGGTCTCCATCAAATCCTTTTCGCGCTGGCGCAGTGTGTTTGCACGAGAGCAGTTGCAGTGCCAATCTCAATTTGGTTTTGCCAAAGTAGAAGTACAGGCGCAACAGTCAGCAGGCTCAGGGATTCGCATTGCCTTATCGCATCACGCGCATATTGATATTTCTCCTGATTTTGATGAATCGACGCTACGGCGCGTGTTGAGCCTGTGCATATGATGCGTCATATCGGCAGACCACCCGTTCACCTGGCAACTGAGCCGGTGGATATGCGCAAATCCATCAACGGCCTGTCTGTGCTGGTGGCCGATGAGCTGGAGACAAGCCCATTGAGCGGCAGCTTGTTTGTGTTCTACAACAAGGCTCGCGACAAGATCAAGATTCTGTACCGGGATCGCAATGGCTTCTGCCTGTGGTATAAACGGCTGGAGAAACACCGGTTTCATA
>CAYOUW010000163.1:0-3057 GCA_964407235.1 uncultured Zetaproteobacteria bacterium
CCAACACCTGCGCCGTCATCTCTTCATCGGAAACATTGTTCCGCGCGGGCTTGGCTGTCCGGAACAACAGTTCGTAAGCAACCGTTTTATATTGTCGATCCAGAATGGGTTGGCGCCCCACATAATAATGCTCCATGATCTTCTCCTGTTTTATGCCATGGCTAATACGTTTGATGAAGTCGTAAAAAGTCCGTCCATGGCCTTTTTACTCCACGGAAAGTGAAACGTGCGATTCTCACTTTCCTTACCAATCGACAGCCTGCGCTGCAAGCCCCTGATTCCGAGCAGCAATTTTTATGCCATAAAAAGTCTCAATTTAGCAATTTACGCTGAATACAAGAGGAGATACGTGAATAATGGAGCGTCATCCCTTGATCAGTTATCTCCCGTAAACAGAAAGATAATCACTGAAAATTTCGTAAAGGTCACCGCAATAAGAATGGAAGAAATGATGGTGGTGATCAGTGGATTCACTTTACGATGTCTAAGCAACAACTTGGGGAGTAGTGAAAGCCCGGCAAGAACTCCGGCAACGGCAAAAAAAACAGTACGGAACGTTGGACTGATCTTCCATGCGGCGAAGGCTGCATCCAGCCCGTGAAAAATGAATCCAATTAACGCGACAAACACCAGCCATGTCAGATAGATCATGATATATTCAGCGGGATGGCAGCGTTGCCCTTCCCTTCGTTCAAGATAGATCAAGGGAAGCGCTACTATATTAGCGGCGGCGGTAAATACCAGTAACGACGACAGATACACATTCATTATGCCAAATCTATGATGTTACAATCAGAAATGCAAAGCGCGTATTGGAACGGTATGATACCATCCGTCGCCAACGATATCACTTGAGAGGATCATCATGCATTATTTGGCTAGAATCCTGATGGGTATGCTGGCTGCCAGCGTAATCGCATGCAACCAAAGTGAGAAGGAGCCATCGTTAAGCAGTATTGTTAATGCAGGTATTGAACACATAAAAAGGGAATCTCTTCCCGGTGCTGCACTGGCACATAAAAAATGCAGCCCGTGCCATTACCTGGACAGAAACATCTCTAAAACAGGGCCTCCCCTGAAAGGCGTCGTTGGTCGTGCACCCACCATATCAGGCGTACCATTTGCAAAATGGGATGAAAAATCACTGGATCAGTGGTTACGGGATCCGACCGCAATCAAACCGGGAACGTCAATGGCCATACAGGGCGTTCAATCCGCAAAAGACCGGGCGGCAATTATCAAATATTTGAAACAATTCAAGTGATCAGGATCGATATTATTTTTACTGAAGGGTCAGTTGCGGAATTCGTGAGCGGTTCTGAAAAATTACATTGAAACAAATAACGGAGGCAATCTATTCATGAGTAACAAACGCAGGATCTTTCCTTTAATGCTTCTCGGACTCGCTCTGGTCTTTATTAGCTTTGGCGTATACAACCTGTACAGTCTGAGCAAGATGCCACCCAGTCCGTACCCTGATATCCACGGGAAATTTTCCTTGCGCAGCGTTGATGGTCCGGTTACCTCCAAAGATATGCTGGGTAAGGTTGGCGTCATCTACTTTGGCTACACCCACTGCCCCGATGTCTGTCCTGGCGTGTTGCTAAGAATTGGAAACGCTCTCAAATTACTGAGTCCGGATGATCTGGCTAAGGTTTTCCCGGTATTTATTACGGTGGACCCGAGCCGTGACAGTCCTGCGTTGATGGCAAAGTATGCTCACCATTTCAGTTCCCATATTCTGGGGTTAAGCGGCAGTGCGAAAGAAATCAAGGCCGCCGCGAAATCTTTTTTTATCGGCTACAAGAAGGGAGCGCCGGGTAAAAAGGGTAAGTATATCGTCAGTCATGGATCCTACATCATCATTATCCGTCCGGACGGCAGTATTGGTGAACTCCTGAGCCATAGCAGCAAACCGAAAGACATCGCGGATGCGATTCGTCACTGGCTACGCTGGACCTGACCGAAGTGACAACCGTCATTGCCGGGACGGTCAACTGAAGCGCCCCCGAAGATCTCCGGCATTGAAGGGCCCGCGCTCCGCGATGAGTGCGCGCGCTTCCTCCATATGTTCCCATATATTCCATAGCAAAACGCCGCGGACGCGCCCCTCCTCAAGGTAATACACCACCCCTTTGTGGAAGGGTTCCCGCCAATCCTCAACCTGCTCCATACCGGCATCCAGCATGCCGACAGCCTCGTACCCCAGATCAAACATATCGGAATAAAAAAATGGCAAATGATGATAGGGCGCGGGATCGCCTGCCATATTCCGGCCCGCCGTTTCTCCCATGACATTGGCATTGTCCTCGTGTTCCACCCGCATCCGCTTACCCAGCGCCGGGTTGAAAAAATTGGCGACATCGCCCGCTGCATAGATGGCAGGATCGCTGGTCCGCAGGAACTCATCGGCGAGGATGCCGTTGTCCGCTTCCAGTCCTGCCGATTGGGCCAGTTCGGTGTTACTCCGGATACCGACCCCGGCGATGACGCCGTCAACCTGTAAAACACCACCCGATCGGGTCTGAATCTCATAGGTCGCTTCATGCCTTGCAATGGAGGTGACCGCATCGCCGGCAATGACTTCGATGCCTTTGGACTGGTAATAGGTATTAAGGAAACGCGACAATGCTTTGGGAAAAATACGCGCGCCAATACCCGCTTCGGGAAAGACCATCGTCACCCTGTTGCCGTTCATGTACAGCGCGGCGGCAATTTCGGAACCGATAAAACCACCGCCGATTATGGCAAAATGTTGGCCGCGTTCCGTCAGCGCCCTGAGTTCCAGATAATCATCAAGCCCGTGGAAATAAATCAGACCTTCCACCGGCCAGGGCAAGCGGCGAACTTCTCCTCCCGTAGCCAGAAGAAGCTTATCGTAGGCATACGCCTCGCCCAGGTCATCCACCACGATTTTTTTGTCGCGATCAATGCGGACGGCCGATGTGGACAGATGCAAATCAACGTGCTTCATATCGATCTTGATCCATACCTTGTCATACGGCGTATCTTTCCACAGCGCCTTGGACAGAAAGGGGCGCTTGTAGGGAGGGTGCG
>CAYOUW010000164.1:0-3017 GCA_964407235.1 uncultured Zetaproteobacteria bacterium
AGGAATGTAGTAACTGCGCCAGTTTTATTCCAGGTTCTTCATCGAAAAAAAACGGCGCCTGCAAGGTGGTAAAAGGAAGTATTAGCCCACATGGCTGGTGCGTACTCTATACCCCCGCCGCGGCTCCCGGGAAGAGTTGAGAGATCCGGATGTTATTTGCATTCAGGCTAATCAGGATGAAGTCGTAAAAAGGCCGTCCGTGGCCTTTTTACTCCAGGGGAAGTGAAAAGTGCAATTTTCACTTCCCTTACAAATCGACAACTTGCACCGCAAGTCCTTGATTTGCGCGCCCATTCATGGGCGCTTTGATGACTTCTTGTGAAGTCATCAAATCTCGCTGCGCCGGAAACGCCATATCGCCAAAGACACGGGAATAGTTCCCCACAGGAACAGGATACCGAGCAAGTTTAGCCATCCCAGGGTATCGTGCATGACCGCCCCGCTAAGTGTCATCGCGCCGGCGCCATGCCCGAAGCGCAGCAGGTTGACCAAACGGAATACATCGACGGGATTCAGTAATAATACATAGGGGATAATTATTCGTTCAACCGAATTTCCACCTGTTCCCACCAATACCGAAAGCAGGACCAGGTCAAACACCACCACGAAGAAAAACCATATTAACAGTGCGACGCCTGCCGCCCGTGTCCGCTCTACCGCCCGAACGCTAATGATATAAGCCAGACCAAGAAACGTGGCGCCAAGCAGAGAGGCCGAAAGAATAAAGATTCCGTAAGCGACAAAAATCCTCCCTGATTCCGATCCTCCGGCCTGCCAGGCGCTCAAGATCGCGGCCAGCCCGAAACCAACCGCGATAGCAATAACTAAAATCAGAAAGTGGCCCAGAAACTTCCCTGTAAGCATCTGCCCACGGCTCACCGGATAGGAAAGGAGGAGGAGGAGCGTCCCCTGCTCGCGTTCGCCGACCACGGCATCGTAGCCCAATAGCAAAGCAATGAGCGGGATCAGGAACGCTGCGAGGCTCGCCTGACTCGTGATGGTCGTCGCCAATGAGGTATAACCGATGTGCCCCGAGGCGGCCCCGCCGGCATAAGCGATGCCCACGGCAAACAGGGCAAACAGAATCGTCAGTCCCAGAATCCAGCGATTACGAAATCCGTTCATAAGCTGGTTGTATACCACAATAGCTATACTACGCATCTTCATCGCTCCTCTTGTGCCTGGTGACGATATGATCGTACAGGGCTTCCAGACTGGGCGGTTCCACCTGAATGTCGGTAAGAGAGGGAATACGAGCGAGCGCGGCCACGGCTTTAATTTTCTTTGCCTCCGGCACATAAATTTCAATATGATCCGGATCCTTGACATCCACGTGACCATAGCGGGCGCATTCAGTTTTCACCTCCTCCCCGATATTCTCAAACGGGCCGCTAAGACGGATGGTGACAGGCAGGCCAATCCGCTTGCGTATTTGTGCCATGGTGCCGGTTGCGATGAGGCGGCCTTGTAACAGGACAGCCACCTCATCCACCCGCGTTTCGATTTCCGATAACACATGGGAAGACCAGATGATCGTCACGTCCTCGCTACGTAATGTATCGATAATGTCGTAAAATTCCTCGGATGCAATCGGGTCCAGCCCTGTTGTCGGTTCATCCATAACCAGTAGCCGGGGATTGCCCAGAAGCGCCTGGGCAAGCCCGAGGCGTTGACGCATCCCTCTGGAGTAGGTTTTAACTTTTTGATTGGCAACGTGTCCCAGCCCCACCCTTTCAAGCAACTGTTTACGCTGGTCGCATGATGCGCCCTTGAGCCGACCGAAGTAGTCCATCACCTCACGCCCGGTCAATTGACCATAGAGAACGACGACCTCTGGCAAGTACCCTATCCGAACCTGCAATTCATAAGGGGTTTTCCCCGGCCTCCGATCCTGTCCTAAAACCCGTACGCGACCGGAAGTCGGTGCGATAAGCCCCAGAACCAACTTGAACAAGGTGGATTTTCCGGCGCCGTTATGCCCGATTAAACCCAATATCAATCCTTCGGGAACATTGAGATCTACATGATCCAATGCCATGGTTTCATCAAATTTTTTACAAACGTCAGTCAATTCTACGCCTGCCATTTCAGCTTCTCCGATAGTGAAGAATAAGTTTTTTCAGTTTTCGCGGTAGTGGAAAAGGAGGATGCATCAAGGGATAGCTGTCCTGCACGCTTGGCGGGCGAGTTACGGGAAACTGCTCCTGAGCCCAGCGTAATACCAGCAGCGCCGGGCTGCCAAGTAACAGGTGAGCCATGGGATATTTCCACAGCAGCACATCCACCGCGCTATTCGGGCGATAGGGCGTATCGCCGATACCGTCGCCATTCAGATCCCAGCCCATATAGCCGCTCCAATAGTTTCCGCGCCCCCGAAGGGACCACTCCGAACCCATATTCTGCACATATTTTGTCTCAATTCGGTTATACAGGAAGCTGTTTCCAAAAACTACCCCATCCTGGGATCCGCCGGTAAAGTTCAGAGCTATCTCATTATCCGCAACCCGATTGTATGAAATTTGATCGAAATTGCTGTCGTAGACGAACATTCCCACTCCCGCCGCGCCGGGCACGGGCCTGCCTCCCGTTCCATAACCAAGACCACCCCCAACGTGGATGATTGTGTTTCCGGATATTTGGCTATGATTAACGAAATTTAATAAAATACCAAAATTTTTATCATCGATGGATCGGTTACGCGCAACCAGGAGATACCGTGAAAACATGAGGGCATAGCCAGACCTGTTATGCGCTGTCCTGTTGAGTAAAACCGTGCAGTGATTCGAGTACATCCAGTGAAACCCATAGCGTACGTCATGCACATCGTTATCTTTCAAAATAACATTCTTGCTAACAACGATATGGATTCCATCCCGTGTTTGCCAGACCTCATTACCCTTGATCAATCCGCCATCCACATTCCATAGAAGGATCCCGTCACCCCGATTTTGTGAACGCAGGCTGCGGATACCTTTGACGTGGTTGTTGATTATCTTTGGCGACGGATCGCCATTCAG
>CAYOUW010000165.1:0-2961 GCA_964407235.1 uncultured Zetaproteobacteria bacterium
TGAAGAAATTAAACTGCCAATTTAGCGTTCAGAACTTATGGGACGCACTACTAGGCGAAGAGCTGTATCGACGCTTGCGCCTCGTTTTTCCCTCACTACATCATTAATACGCGGAGCAGGCACGCGCAGGCGCATCGCCAGAGCATTGGCAGACATTTTAAGTGGCGCAAGAAATTCTTCACGCAAAATCTCACCCGGATGAACAGGCTGCATATCGTTTTTGATCATCGTTTCAAATCCCGGTAAAAATTTTCATGTGAACCAACAGAGACAAGATTGAGCGTTTGATTTGCAGCATCATAGCTGTAGCCCAGAAGTTGTTCTGCCCCATGCAATTTGTATTTATAGACACGTAATGTCGAAAGATCGCCAGCTTTGAGGAGACCCGATTCAGGAGAGTCGATAATATACTTCAGTGCTTTATCCAATGCCTGCTTCTGATTGGGATGCATCTTTTTAACCGTGCGCCTGAAACTGTTTGCCTGAAGAATTTTCAACCGAATGTGTACTCACTCAGTTTTCCTGCTTTTATTTCCTCAAGTCCGATAAGCGAATCCCTGATAAAGCTGAGTGGTAAATCAGGGTTTTCCTCTGCAATCTTGCCTAGCCGTGCCCAGTGTTCAATCTGCTTTGGCGGCGTGCGATGTTCCGCTTTAGCATAAAGCTTTGCATCATTCACCAACGCATCAGAAAGTTTAATTGCAGTTGCCATCACAAACTCCTCTTACAAACATGGGAACATAATGGGTCAAAAGGTGTTATTATGCAACCTTTAATGCTGAAACCGGGGAGAACGTCAGTTCAACCCTACATTAAGCCGCCATCGGCGTAATGTCATGTTCAATTTCTACTGCTTTTATGGCCTTGGTAACTTTCAAATCATACGCGATTTGAAGATTTAACCAAAATTCAGGTGTATTATTGAAAAAACGGGCCAAACGAAGGGCTGTATCGACGCTCACGCCACGTTTTTCCCTTACCACATCATTGATGCGCGGAGCAGGCACGCGCAGGCGCATCGCCAGAGCATTGGCAGACATTTTAAGTGGCGCAAGAAACTCCTCGCGCAAAACCTCACCCGGATGAACAGGCCGCATACCGTTCTTGATCATCGTTGCCGGCATTTCAATATCTCCTTAGTGATAATCCAAAATCTCAACATCTATCGCATGACCATTTTCAAACTGAAAACAGATTCGCCATTGCTGATTAATGCGAATGCTCCATTGGCTATTCCGACCTCCGGATAGCTTCTCTAAACGATTACCCGGCGGTGAACACAAATCAACAATACCTGTTGCCGCATCAAGCATTTGAAGTTTTCGTTCAGCTTGAGCCTGAATAGCTCGAAACCTGCGTGGACACCGACCCTCAAATAAAAGCTGTGTATCCTTACAGGAAAAAGAGCAAATCATAAAAGAAGATTAGAATGGGCAGCATTTAATGTCAACTATTAAACACTGATTGTTAATGAAAGTTATTTCCTAAGTAGCCCTGCAACAGAAGCCAAAGCCTCACCCAATTTAGCAGGATCCGTACCGCCTGCCATGGCCATATCCGGCTTGCCTCCACCTTTGCCACCGCAGAGCTGGGCAACTTCGCGGACGATATTTCCAGCGTGGAATGTGTCGGTTAAATCCTTGGTTACACCTGCAACCAACTGCACTTTTCCGCCTTTGACTTGGCCGAAAACAACCACTCCGGATTTCAATTTCCCTTTGGCTTTGTCCATAAAATCGCGCATGTCGGCAACATCTTTCACTTCGGCGGTGAGCAATTTGATTATTTCTCCGTTGGCATTCACATCAATCGCCGTGTTTATCAATTCATCCAAAACACCTGTTGAGGCTTTGGATTTAAGCGAGGAAAGTTCTTTTTCAGCGTCTTTCAACCTGGATTGCAGTGTCACCACGGCATTGGCAACCTCGAACGAGCGCGATTTCACTTTACCTGCGACATCGTTCAGGACTTCCACATCGGCGACAAAACTCTGATACGCCACTTCCCCCGTCGCAGCCTCAATACGGCGCACGCCAGCGGCAATGCCGGTTTCGGACATAATACGAAACGGACCAATATCACCAGTTCGTGACACATGCGTGCCGCCGCAAAGCTCAGTGGAGAAACCTGCCGATACCACGCGTACTTCATCGCCGTATTTTTCACCGAACAGCGCCATTGCACCGGAAGCAATCGCCTCGTCCTGGGTCATAATGTTCGTATCCACCGGATCATTGGCCCAGATCGCGGCATTAACCTTGGCTTCAATTTTGGTCTTTTCTTCCGCCGAAACCGGCTGATGGTGGGAGAAATCGAAACGCAGCCGCTCGGCATTGACCAGCGAACCGGCCTGCTTCACATGCTCACCCAGCACATCGTGCAACACCGTATGCATCAGGTGGGTGGCCGTATGGTTACGGCGAATCGCATCGCGGCGTGGCCCTTCCACCTCAAAATGTGCCGTACCGCCATGCTTCAAAGTACCCTTATCCACCCTGCCAATATGAACAAACAGGTCGGACAGCAGTTTCTTGGTGTCGGTAACCCTGAATGCGCCGGTATCCGATTCAATCACGCCTGTATCGCCCACCTGCCCACCGGATTTGCCATAAAATGGCGTTTGATTGCTCACCAGCCAGCCGCTTTCTCCTTCGCCAAGCCTATCCACTGCCTTCTCATCTTTTATCAGGGCGGTAATCACGCCCTCGGCTGTTAATGTTTGATAACCCAGAAACTCGGTCGGACCATGCTGCTCGCGCAATTCAAAAATGGCCTTGGGTACGGATTTTTCGCCTGAGCCTCCCCATGCGGCACGCGCGCGTTTTCGCTGTTCCTCCATGCAGGTCTCAAAACCTTCCATGTCCAGCGCAATGTTCCTGCCCTTGAGGATGTCGGCGGTCAGATCTGTTGGAAATCCGTAGGTGTCGTAAAGCAGAAAGAGTGTTTCACCGGGAATCGTAC
>CAYOUW010000166.1:0-2953 GCA_964407235.1 uncultured Zetaproteobacteria bacterium
ATTTATCTTTTATTTCTCGGTCAGCAATAATCCGAAGGGAACCACCTATTTCCGACCAAAAAACCTTGGCGCCATGGAAGTTAGCAGCAAGGGCGATTTCTACTTGTACGGTCTGATGACAGCGCCTCTGTACCTGGCGCTGGGCGTGCTGGCATGGAAAATCGGTCCGGCTAATCTGCATATTTTCTCAAGTATTGAGACATCCGTCGCTTATTTAACTTTGCTGGTGATGTACGTCTATCAGGTGTTGCAAATCTACCGCATCAACAAAGAACTGTTTGCCGCGAACGCCAGACCGGTACCGGAAATTCATCGCTACAAATTCAAACAGGTCGCCGTACTGGATTTGGCGTACATGGTCACATTCGGTTCGGAGCTGGCTGTCATCTCCATGCTTCCCCTGTTTTTCTTTGATACATTCAGGGAAAGAATCGACCTCTCCATGACCGAGTCCGCATTGATCGCCTCGATTTTCGCGGGATTGAACCTGATTATGCGCCCGGCCGGAGGCATCCTGAGCGACAAATTTGGCCGTAAGAGATCACTGGTCTTCATCCTTGCGGGTCTCGCCGCAGGTTATTTCCTGATGGGACAGATTGATAAAAGCTGGTCGATTCCCGCCGCTATCAGTGTCATGGTTATTGCATCGCTATTCGTGAATGCGGGCAACGGCGCAGTCTATGCCATCGTGCCACTGGTAAAACGTCGTCTGACCGGGCAGGTCGCAGGCATGGCTGGCGCCTTTGGCAACGTCGGCGGCGTTGCATTCCTGACCGTGCTATCATTTGTATCATCTCAGGCCTTCTTTATCACCATCGCCTGTGCCTCAGTGGTCGTATTTCTGATCGCCATGTTTGCTCTCGAAGAACCCGGGGGCTTTATGTATGAGGAGAATGAGGATGGAACCATCGAAAGGATTGAATTGCATTGACCGCGACAAACAGACTGATCGTTGAGGCAGGCCAATGCTCAAAGGCTGGCCTTAAGGAACAAAATGAGGATTGTTGCGGCATCCGCATACCTGAAGGCATGGAACTGACGCACAAAGGCATCGTTGCCGTCACTGCCGATGGCGTCGGCTCCAGTGAAGCAGGCCGCGAAGCAAGTGAATACTGCGTTCAGGCATTTATCGCCGACTATCTCAGCACACCGATGTCATGGAGTGTGGAAATGGCTGGCGAACGCATTATTCGTTCACTGAATTCGTGGTTGTACAGTCAGGGACAACGCCGTTATGCCTCGGAACTGAGCCTCGCCTCCACGCTGGCCGTACTGATTCTGAAATCCACGACAGCTCACCTGTTTCATGTCGGTGATTCACGTATCCATCTGATCAGAAACGGCGGAATTCGTTGCCTGACCAAAGACCACCGCCTGGTGATTGATCGCAACAAAACCTGTCTCGCACGCGCCATGGGCGGCGAACATGAGGTGTATTTTGATTATGCCAGTCTGGTAGTCGAAACCGGGGATCGGTTTATTCTGACCAGCGATGGCGTACATGAATTCCTGGACAGAGAACGGATGATGAAGCTGGCTCTCGCACCAGGCGGACCGGAGGCAGCGGCAACATCCGTTGTGGATGCAGCCATCAAAGCGGGAAGCGACGATAATGTAAGCTGTCAGATCATCCGTGTTCGGCAACTGCCCAATCAGGACGAAAATGAGTATTACCGGGCCTTGACCACGCTTCCCTTCCCGCCACCGCTGGAGGCGGGCATGAAGCTGGACGGTTATCGCATTGTCAGAGAGTTGCATGCCAGCAAAACAATTCAGGTTTATCTGGCCGAAGATATCGACAGCGGCGAAACATTCGTTATCAAAACGCCATCGGTAAACTTTGAGGATGATCCGGCCTATATCGACCGGTTTCTGCATGAAGTATGGGTCGGGAGACGTATTGACAGCCCGCATGTATTCAAGGTGCATCAGCTTAAACGCAAGCGTAGTTATCTCTACTATGTGACCGAGTTCCTTGAAGGCCGCTCACTGGCGCAGTGGATACTGGACAATTCGCACCCTGACCTGGAACAGATCCGTGATATTGTCAGCCAGATTATCAAGGGGTTGAGAGCTTTTCATCGCCGTGAAATGGTGCATCAGGACATCAAACCCGAAAACATCATGATTGATAAACATGGCGTGGTTAAAATCATCGATTTCGGTTCCACTCAGGTCGCTGGTTTGAAAGAAGTCTATACGCCCGTCAAACAGCGCCATATTCAAGGCACGGCCAATTACATCGCCCCCGAGCTGTTTGATGGTTTTGAGGGCACGCCCCGGAGCGATATGTATTCACTCGGCGTAACGATTTACGAAATGCTCAGTGGCGGTCACTTCCCATACGGAGAAATGGAAGAGGCAAAAGCGCACAGGCATTACGACTATGCATCGGTGCGCCAATATAATCCCGGTGTGCCGCTCTGGATGGATGGCGCCATCAGGAAATCCATCCATCCAAACCCGGAAAAGCGTTACAACAGCTTTTCCGAATTTCAGCACGACCTGTCCAATCCCAATCCGGCGTTTATGAAAACAGGTGCGCCGCTTCTGGAACGTAATCCGACAGGTTTCTGGCGAGGATTTTCCATCCTCCTGCTGGTAATCAACCTGATACTCCTTTTCCTTATGACGAAGCAGGCGTAAAGAACTTGCTGAGCTGTAGCGCAGGCAACAGAAACAGCGATTAAATATCATTGATCGGAGGATTCCCCAGCCATGGGAAGATGTTATTTTTCAGTCTGCCGATGACGGTCCTGGCATGTTCGGGTTCCCAGATTGCCTTTTCCCTGGCAAACCATTCACGGGCTACGGCCTCGAAACTGCCCGTCCTGGCTTGCCATTGATTCAATAATCAAAGCTGCCGGGTCATTCAGCGCTATAATACAACCCCCTGTTTTCAGGGGGTTGTGAACGTTACCGGATGGTGTAAAAGTCTTATATGGTGGAGGCG
>CAYOUW010000167.1:0-2947 GCA_964407235.1 uncultured Zetaproteobacteria bacterium
AGGGCTAGCCTTCAGCGCCGTTGCAGCGCACCGATGCGCGTTGCCAGCTTCTGGAACGAAACAGGTTTGTTCATGATGGCGATGTGATGGTTTACGCATTCGCGCAAATGCGTATCTTCGCCGTAGCCGGTCACCATCAGGATGGGAATGGCCGCATCCATTTTACGGATGGCTTTCCCCATTTCCAGGCCATCCATCACAGGCATACGGTAATCGGTCACAATCATGTCAATCTCATTTCGGTGCGTCTGATATTGAGCCAGTGCAGCCTTTCCGTTCTCCGCCTTGAGTACAACCTGATTCAAACGTTTCAACAAGCTGCCATGCACCTGCAGCACTTCGGCGTCATCATCCACGAGCAGCACGGTCCATGGCTTGATTGGCTCTGGTTGAACGGGGAGCTGTTTCGGTGCGGGCATGCCGGATACCGTCTCGGGAGCTTGTGCGTCGGCGGGAGGCAAATAAATTTTTACGGATGTGCCTTTGTCCACTTCAGAGTGGACCTCAATCTTACCCCCGTGCATCGTTACGATGCGCTTGACCATCGTCATTCCCAACCCGGATCCACCTTCATTCTCATGCGAGGTCCAGAAGGGCCTGAAGATATTTTCCAGGTCGGCGCCGGTAATGCCGCAGCCGTTATCATACACGGTGACGCATACCGCGGGCAGGCCATGGGCGGCCAGTGCATGGCCTTTTACGGCCTCAACCGTGATAACAATGCAGCCTGTATCTCCGATTGCCTGAGCAGCATTTTCGATCAGGTTTAAAATCACCTGGTTAATCTGGGCCGGATTGCCCCGTAATGCAGGAAGATTTGGTTGAATGCTGTTTTGGAGACTGATATTCATGGGTAGCTTGACCCGGGCCAGATTGATAATTCCCGGCAAGACCGCATCAAGGTTGAACCTTTGTTGTGCCACGTCCTTTTCCCGGGACATCTTCAAAAGGTTTGTAATCATTTCGGAACCACGTTCGCCTGCTTCAATCATTACGCCAAGTTTGTCTTGAAGGGATGGGTCGCCGGTTTCCATTTTCAGCACTTCCGCATTGCCGATGATGTGGGTAAGTATATTGCGAAAGTCGTGCGTCAACCCCGCAATCATCGAGTTGACATAGCCGGCCCTGTGGGCTGATTCCAGCTGGGTATGGAGTTTTTCGGTTTCGGTTACGTCCGTTATCAGGCACAGGCCGGTTTGGCGGCCCTGCCAGCGGATGCTGGTAGCCTGGCACATCAGATGACGTTGCTCACCCTCTTCGCTTCTGCCGCGAATGTGAAAATGGCGCAATGTTGCGCCATTTTCTTCCTCCAGCGCCAGACGGCAGCATCGGCGTATTTCCTCGCCATCTTCCGCGATGGCGATGGCATCCACATCACGGCCCGTGATGGCGCGTGGCGTATAAACGCTGATGGATGCGATGGCCGGATTAGCATAACTGACGCGCAGATCCCCCTTTTTTCCGGTTTCGAAGGTAAATGCGGGAATCGGGCTGCTTTCCAGTAAATCGGCCGATTCGCGTTCAGCCCGGCGGCGTGCATCGACAGCTTTTTCCACACGTTTTCCAAGCATATAGGCGTATCCCGGAATAAAGACAAGCGCCAGCAACTGGATGGTCAGATAGTGCCAGTCCAGTCCCAGATGCAGGTTGTAAACCGTGAGCAGGCAAATGCCAATCATGGTGATAAAGGAGAGCGCCTGACTGTATAACAGCATGACATTGCCAAAGCGGAGAGCATTGCCAACGATGATAACGTACAACACCAGGTAAACGGGGCTGGTATGTCCCCCGTCCAGCCACATGCCCATGCCGGTAAGAGACACATCGAAAACGGGTGCCAGAAGCATGCGAGATACGGCATATGGCGCGTATCGCACCCATGCAATGCACGCGAGGTTAAAAGCAATATACGCGCCAATCGAGATCAGACAGATGGTTTGATAGATCTCAAAAAGAGGCGCGTGCGCCATAATATAGACCAGAAAGAGAATGGAAAGGGCAAGCCGGACGGCGATTTGCAGCCATTGCGTTTTAGCCGTCTCCGTCCTGTCATCCAGCAGATCCGTTTGCTTCCATGATCGTATGAGTTTGCGTTGCATCCCTGTCCTCCGCGCAAGTCAGGATAGCTTTCTTTGCCGGACGTGCAATACTACGCCTGAAAATGGATTAAAATCGGATTTAAAGGCGGGATTGCCACTCATCCACCCGGATGTCTTGCAATTGGATCTTTGATCAATTAAATAAGTGCTGGAGTAATATCTTGCTGTATGTAGCGGTGCGCGCGGCCCGGCGCGCGGGAGATGTATTGGTTCGGATGTTCGACGAGCGGGACGGACTGCGCGTGGAAGAAAAGAAAGACCGCGATTATGTTACCGAGGCGGATCGTAAGGCCGAAGCCCTGATTATCCGCGAAATCCATCAGCATTATCCTGCCCATGGCATTGTCGCCGAGGAATCCGGATGCAGGAATCCGGATGCAGATGTGCAGTGGTATATTGATCCGTTGGACGGGACGACCAATTTCATCCATGGCTACCCGCATTTTGCCGTATCCATTGCGGCATGGAAGCAGGGCAAGCCGCTACTGGCCGTAGTACATGATCCGATGCGTAATGAAACCTTTGAAGCCCGAAACGGGAATGGGGCTTTCCTTAATCGCCGGCGGTTGCGCGTGTGTCCGGGAATCAAGGTTGCCGATGCCGTGTTTGCTTCCGGCTTGCCGCCTTACCGGCGGGAGCAGTTGCCGATTTTCCAGAAACGGATGGAGGCATGTATGCGGGAGGCCAGCACTTACCGGCGCGGCGGTTCGGCGGCGCTGGATCTGGCCTATGTGGCGGCAGGACGGCTGGATGCCTACTGGGAGGCGGGTCTGGGATCCTGGGACATTGCCGCAGGGATTCTGCTGGTACAGGAAGCGGGCGGTATGGCGACGGGGCTGGATGGAAGC
>CAYOUW010000168.1:0-2934 GCA_964407235.1 uncultured Zetaproteobacteria bacterium
ACGGGAATGATTCCAGCGTCCAGTCCCATGGTATTTTGGCCTGTTTTAAACGATTGGCCATGCTCTTTTCGGATCGATAACGTGATTCTTCCATGAGCAGGCGGTAGAGCGTTTCGCTAAAGGCGTTACCTTTCCTTTCCGCTCTGACCAGTTCAGTTTCCAGAGCTTGCCCCATGCCGGCACGCACCGGGTTCAGTACAATGTAACGGCACAGTTCGAGGAGATGCGCCTCTTTTTCAACAAGGATAGCTTTGTACCAGCCTTGTTGAATCACCTCGTCTTTTAGCAACAAAAGAAACGCCTTCCGATCTGCATCAGAATGGTGCGCCTGGCAGGGCTCGAACCTGCAACCTACGGCTTAGAAGGCCGTTGCTCTATCCCATTGAGCTACAGGCGCAAGTTTTTAACCTCTTGCACCTATTCATGCTGAAGCCGTAAAAAGTCCATCCATGGCCTTTTTGCTCCACGAAAAGTGAAAAGTGCGATTTTAACTTTCCTTAGAGACTCCTTACAAACCGACTTCTTACGAAGTCAGAATTCATAGAATAGTACAGGTTACCACATGTCAAACCCTTCCACGAAAATGGTCGGGGCGGGGTGATTCGAACACCCGACCCTCTGCTCCCAAAGCAGATGCGCTACCAGGCTGCGCTACGCCCCGCCATGCAAAGCCTCCGCAGAAGGCGGTGGAGCATAGGCGGAGATATGCCATCCGTCAATCCCGGACAAGCGAAAATTATTCAGGAGCCATATACGTGAATTTCCTGGAAAGCATTTCGACAAATCATGAAACCATGAATGCATATACTCTCACTTTGCGCCCTGGCGTCTTTGTAGTTCAATTCTGTCTGGTTCCGGCTTTGCGGGGTTGGGGTATAGCCAAACGTCCGCGAGTGGATAAGATTGCAGGCAAAATTAATAATAACAGGAAGGTGCTGAAATATGCCAGATATGCGCGGAACAACGATTTGCTGCGTCAGAAGGAACGGCCAAACAGCCATCGCCGGTGATGGTCAGGTGACGCTGGGCGATACCGTGATCAAGCACGGCGCACGCAAGGTCCGCACTATACGCGATGGAGCTATTGTGACCGGATTTGCAGGTTCCACGGCGGATGCCATGAACCTGTTCGAACGCTTCGAGGCCAAACTGGACGAGCATGGCGGCAGCCTTGCGCGGGCGGCCGTCGCGTTGGCCAAAGACTGGCGCACGGATCGTTATTTACGAAAACTCGAAGCCATGATGATCGTCGCCGATGCCGAACGCATGCTGATGATTTCAGGCAATGGTGACGTGCTCGAACCGGATGGCGCCGTGACTGCCATCGGATCCGGCGGCGCGTATGCCAGGGCGGCAGCCATTGCGTTGTCTCAACATACACAGATGTCCGCCGAAGAGGTTGTACGCGAAGCGATGAATATTGCGGCGAATATATGTATCTATACCAATACCGAAATCCGTGTGGAAACAGTCAGTGAGGATCAGTCATGAGTGAGACGATGACGCCGAGAGAAATTGAATCCGAGCTGGATCGTTTTATCATCGGACAGGCCGCTGCCAAACGTTCCGTCGCCATTGCGCTCAGGAATCGCTGGCGGCGCAAACAGGTTCCCTCCCCCATGCGTGAAGAAATCACGCCAAAGAACATCCTGATGATCGGCCCGACAGGCGTTGGTAAAACTGAAATTGCACGTCGTCTGGCCAAGCTCGCCAAGGCCCCGTTTGTCAAAGTCGAAGCGACCAAATATACCGAGGTCGGCTATGTCGGGCGCGACGTGGAATCCATTATTCGCGACCTGGTGGATACGGCCATTAAAATCGTACGCGATGAGCATCTGGTGCGTGTACAGGCGCGCGCCGAAGATGCAGCCGAGGATCGCCTTCTGGACATCCTGATTCCACATCCGGTGCCCAAATCCGGCCCGGTATCGGCGGATCAGAACAAGCAGGGAAACAATTCGCGTGAAAAGATGCGGCATAAGCTGCGTCTGGGTGAAATGAACGACCGCCAGGTGGAAATCGAGGTACAGAGCAATCCGCAAATGCCCATGATGCAGGTGTTTTCCAATCAGGGAACCGAAGAAATTGACATGAAGGACATGCTCGGCGGCCTGCTGTCATCGCAATCCAAACGGCGGCGCATGACCGTGAGAGACGCGCTGAAATACCTGCAACAGGAAGAAGCCGACCGTATGCTGGATACGGACCGTATCAAGGAAGAGGCGATCAACCGGGCGGAGAATGACGGCATCGTGTTCCTCGACGAGATGGATAAGATTACACACCGCGAAGGCAAGGACGGGGACGTGTCGCGCGAAGGCGTCCAGCGCGATTTACTGCCGCTGGTCGAAGGCACCACCGTCAACACGCGCAATGGTTCGGTCAATACCGACCATGTCCTGTTCATTGCTTCCGGCGCCTTTCATCTAGCCAAGCCCTCCGACCTCATCCCGGAATTGCAGGGGCGCTTTCCCATCCGGGTATCACTGGATGCCTTGGGTGAAGAAGAATTCCGCCGGATTTTGACGGAGCCTGAAAATGCCCTGACCCTGCAATATGCAGCATTGATGGCCACCGAGGATTTACATGTCGAATATACCGAAGATGGCATCGCCGAACTCGCCAGACTGGCGGTACTGGTCAATGAACAAACCGAGAATATTGGCGCGCGCCGACTGCATACTCTGCTGGAACGCGTACTGGAAGAGGTAAGTTACGAAGCCCCGGATCGTAAGGAAAAGAATCTGACCGTGGATGCAGCCTATGTACGCGAACGGCTTGAGGGTATCTCGAAAGATGAGGATTTATCACGCTATATTCTTTGATGAGCACTGATCCCGGCCACATTTCAAACACGATTCCGGGGACATAATACATGATGAAGCCGTAAAAAGTCCGTTCATGGCCTTTTTACTCCAGGGAAAGTGAAAAGCG
>CAYOUW010000169.1:0-2845 GCA_964407235.1 uncultured Zetaproteobacteria bacterium
TCGTTTCCGCCGAAGAAGCGGGTGTATTGATGGGTGCGATGATTCATCTGGAAATCTACCGCTTTAATCCCGAAAAGGACGATAAGCCATTCATGCAATCGTATGAAGTTCCGGTAAACAAGCCGGGCATGAAACTGCTGGATGCGCTGAACCACATCAAATGGCATCTGGATGGCGCGTTGACCTATCGCCGTTCCTGTGGCGAAGGCGTATGCGGTTCCGACGGAATGAACATCAATGGCGTGAACGGGCTGGCATGCATCACGCCGGTTGCAGGCCTGAAACAGCCGATCAGGGTACGCCCGTTGCCAGGCATGGATGTGATTCGTGATCTGGTGGTGGATACGACGCATTTCTTCAATCAATACCGATCCATCAAGCCGTGGCTCAGGGCTGAAACGCCCATGCCCGAACATGAGCGTTTGCAAACGCCGGACGAGCGCGCCGAACTGGACGGTCTGTATGAGTGTATTTTGTGCGCCTGCTGCACTGCGTCGTGTCCGTCGTGGTGGTGGAACGGGGATCGGTATCTGGGTCCGGCCACCCTGTTGCAGGCGGATCGCTGGATTAAGGATTCACGCGACGAAGCGGCGGGGGAGCGACTGGATCAACTGGAAGATTCGTTCAAATTATATCGTTGTCATCAGATTATGAACTGCATGGAAGCCTGTCCCAAGGAATTGAACCCGACCAAGGCTATCGATCATATTAAAAGGGCGCTTCTCACCCGAAAATCCTGAGCCAGCGGCCCATAAATAATAAACCGGGAGCCTCTTATCCACCCGGAGTTTTGCCATTGATTCGGTTCAGTTTATTTTGTCAGAAGGGCATTCATCTTGCGTACAAAACCTGCCGGATCATCCGGTAAGGCGCCTTCGGCCAGCACGGCCTGATCGAACAGGATGCTGGCAAAATCGGCCAGCTTCTCTTTTGAGCGCATTTTCACCAGACGTTTGACCAAATCGTGTTCGGGGTTGATTTCCAGAATGGGTTTGACATCCGGAACATCCTGACCGGCCTGTTTGAGAATTCGTTCGAAATTGCCGCTGATATCGAACTGGTCGGATACCAGACACGCAGGAGATTCGGTTAACCGATCCGTGGCGCGGACATCCTTGACCCTTTCACCCAACAGTTCCTTGAGTTTCTTCACTGCGGGTTCGGCCGATTTGACCGCTTCTTCATGTTCTTTTTTCTCTTCTTCGGCTGATTGTTGCGAGTTGGCTCCAATACCGGACAAATTCAGTTCACCCTTGGCAATGGATTGCAGCTTCTTGCCGTCGAATTCAGTCAAGTGGCTGGTCAACCATTCATCAATCCGATCATGCAGCAGCAACACCTCAATGCCCTTCTTGTGAAAAATTTCCAGATGCGGGCTGTGCTTTGCGGTCGCCAGCGATTCAGCCGTGATATAGTAAATGACCCCCTGATCCTTGACCATACGATTGACATAATCCATCAGCGATACAACCTGCTTATCCGAAGTGGTGGATGAGAATCGCAGCAATTTGGCGATACGTTCGCGGTTGGCGGCATCCTCAATAATGCCTTCCTTCAGACAGTTCCCGAATGCGCCCCAGAAGGTCGCGTACTTCTCATCGTTTTCCACCTTTGCCATGTCTTCAAGCAGGCCCAGAACACGTTTGGTAGCGCCTTTCTTCATCGCTTCCATGGCTGGACTTTTTTGCAGAATTTCACGCGATACATTCAGTGGCAGATCATTGGTATCCATCACACCGCGTACAAAGCGCAGGTAACGCGGCAGCAGATCTTCACTCGCTTCCATGATAAATACGCGCCGAACATAAAGTTTCACGCCATGACTGGCCTCTAGCTGCCACAGGTCGAAGGGAGCGTTTTTCGGCAGATACAACAACAGTGTATATTCATATTTGCCTTCCAGTTTCTGGTGCAGGCGCGCCAGCGGGTCTTCAAAATCGTGACCGATATGTTTGTAAAAGTTGTTGTAATCCTCATCGGATAATTCAGATTTTGGCCGCGTCCATAGCGCCGATGCCTGGTTGACGGTTTCAATTTCAGCAGTTTTTTCCTCCTCGCCTTCATCTGCGGGCATGGGTTCGCCCCGCATGCGGATGGGGAAGGGGATATGGTCGGCGTATTTGTGGATGATGGATTTAAGACGCCATGGATTGAGAAATTCATCGGCATCTTCGCGAAGATGCAGCACAATTTCCGTACCGCGTGCGCCTTTCTCCACAGTTTCCAGCACATATTCGCCGTCGCCGATCGATTCCCAGCGTACGCCATGTTCTTTTTCCAGACCTGCGTGACGGGTTGTCAGGGTGACTTTGTCCGCGACCAGAAACGAGGAATAGAAACCGACGCCGAACTGACCAATCAGGTGGGCATCTTTCTCCTGATCGCCGGAAAGCTGATCGAAGAATTCCTTTGTGCCCGAACGGGCAATGGTGCCAATGTTCTCAATGACTTCATCGCGGCTCATGCCGATACCGTTATCCCGCACGGTGATGGTGCGCGCATCCTTGTCTACTTCGATATAGACATGTAAATCGGAATCACCTTCGTACAAGGCATCGTCCGTCGCAGCCTCAAAACGCAGCCTGTCGGCAGCATCGGAGGCGTTGGAGATCAACTCGCGCAGGAATATCTCTTTATTGGAGTACAGCGAATGAATCATCAAATCCAGAAGTTGTTTAACCTCGGTCTGGAATGCGCGGGTTTCCCGGGTTGCGGTGGCAGTCATGGTTTCTCCTGATGCGTTAAATTTCCTTGATGTGTTCATAGGGTCAGGCAGACCCTGTTTCAAGAGCTTGTTTCAGGAAGTACTGATAATTCCGGATGAATTGATCAGCACTTTCTTAAC
>CAYOUW010000170.1:0-2843 GCA_964407235.1 uncultured Zetaproteobacteria bacterium
GCTTGTTCCACCCTACATGGCGCGTTCCTGGGGGTTGGTGAGACCGCCGGGGTCGCGGGTCGCGCCGGATGGCGGCCCGTTGGATGAAGGCGGATTCGATGCATTCATGGCCGGTAACTTCGCAGGGTACCGGATTCCGGGATCATTGCGCTCTCCCGGGCTTGAGTAGACCGGATGTCTCCAGGCGCAGGCGCCAATGCCGGTAAAGTGCGGCCACGCCACGTGCGGCCTCGATGGCGGCCAGCAGGGCGGCAAAACGCAGTTCGGGTCGATCTGGATATTCGTGTGCCAGCCGGTTGCGGACTTCACGCCAGGCCAGCCAGTTGTCCACGTCAAGGAAACCCAGTTTTTCCAGCCGGTTGAGACGATCCCGCATGGGCCGGTCCTCGAACGGCTCGGCCAGCCCAGCGAGCGTGGCCGGCACCAAGCGTTCGCCCAACGCATCCTGCAACTTGATGAACCGAAAGAGTAATTGATCCGTCAGCCGGACCCAGCCGCGGTCGGCTTCCAGCGTTTGCATGTCGGTGACCGGGATTTTGTCCCACTCCACCAAGGCGTCCGTGAGTGTTTCCATGTGCCGGTCGGCTTCCCAAAGCACGGCAGCGAGCTGGTCTGTGGCGTTCATCATGTTCGGGCGAGCAGAATGCCGGTACGTCTGGCCTTCGCCACTACTGTCCTCGGGTCCGGTTCACCCTGCGCTGTGATGAGTACGTCAATGCGCTGTTCATCGAGTGAGCGGTAAAGACGGGCGATGTAGCGGGTCCGGTGTTCGACCAATTCGGCCGGGGTCAGGATTTGAGGTGTTTCGATGAAAAGATCGATATCGCCTCCCCGCTTGGCGTCATCTACGCGGGAGCCAAACAGGAATACCGAGGCGCCCGGCGCAAACACCTCACGGGCGGCGCGGGCGATGGCGTCACGCTCTTTCTGTTTCAGCCTCATGGTAAAAAAAGCTTCATGCCCAGCTCTTCAAGCCAGCCTACGGCCGGGAACTCAACCACTATAGACTAAAAGGGGGAATCGGTGGAACCGCTGCGCTTGTTCCACGCTACCTGGTGTCTGCTGCGATCCCGTAGGGTGGGTCAAGCGCAGCGGACCCACCACTTAACGCAACACTCGGGGGATTGGTGGAACCGCCTTGCTTGTTCCACCCTACGGGGTGTTTGGTTGCGGTCCCGTAGGGTGGGTCAAGCGTCGCGGACCCACCACATGACGGAACGCTCGGGGGGATCGGTGGAACCGCTTTGCTTGTTCCACCCTACCTGGTGCTTGGTTGCGGTCCCGTAGGGTGGGTCAGACGCATGATTGCAGGCTCCACGTTTGCTGGTTTCACGCCACCGGAAGCGTGGGTGAGAAACCAATTATAGCGGCTCCTTTGCACTTCCCGGCGGCCTGACGGAAGCACCACGGACGATTGGACGGGGTCAGTGCGCACGCACAGCGCAGACCGGACCGGGCTTCCTGGCAAGCGGAATTATCGCGCTTACTGATTCTCCGGGGTGAGGCGGCGACGCACGGCGACCACATAGTTGGCGAGCGCAGCGGCGAGAAGCGCCAGGAACACCCCAACAACGGCGCCGAGGATGGCGACTACCGAGCGGCCCAGCCCGACGTGCTTGATGGATCGGGCGGGTGGCACGATCAATCGCGTCTCCTGGATGTTGCCCAACCGGGTTTTGAGGTTGGAGATACGGGCCTCTTGACCCTGGACCTTGCGTTGCCTTTCCGTATCGAAATTAGCCAAATTGGCTACCGCCTGAATAATGGCCTTTTTTTGCACCGACTGTTGCTGCCGGTTGGCCGCCATATCGGCTTCGGCCGTTGAGACCTCTTGCGGCAGCGTTACAGTCAGTTTTTGTTCGATAAGGTTCATCTGTTGCAGATTTTGCTGCAGTTGATTATTAATCAGCAGCATAGCCATCGCCTGCGTCGGGGAACCCGCCCGGCTGGCTATCAGGCTCGCTTTACGTGCCTGAGCGATGTAGGCATTCAGTGACTTGATCTGGCTCTGGTATAACTTCGCGGCCTGATTCAGCCGGTTTCGTTTTTCCTTGAGTACCGTAAGTTGCTCTTTCAAATTAGCCTGGGTGGCTTGGGCACTGGCCAGCTTTTGCTGACGACCTGCTCGCTCGGCCTTTATCCGTTGTGGATCATTAATCCGCGCCAGGGTAATTTGCGCCACCGTCAACGGTTGCTTTAGATTGGAACGCAGCACATTAATCTGCGCGGCAGTACTTTGTGCCAAGAGCGTTGCGGCATTCTTCTCCACCGTTTCAAATACATCCCGTAGTTTCTCCGAACCTTTCCCCATCAGGACAATAGTATTACTTTTGTTCGGTACGTTGGCCTTGATCTTGACCTTGCGCGGATCAACATGATTTTCACGCGCGTAACGCAAGAGAGCGATCTGGATCAAGCCAGAGTTCAAGGCTTCCGCAGCGGAATCCGGGGTCACCACAAAAATGATTCCGCCGTTCGCCGCGGTGTAAGATCCCAGCCCCACCACGGCGATATAATTGTAGGTGCGCGGTGTGGCAAGTGCAAACGCCAAGCCCAAGCCGGTGCAGAGCAGAAAAATGGCGAGCATCAGTTTCCAGCGCCGCCACAGGCTGATCCCGAGACCCACCAAGTCGATTTCGTCGCTGGGGTCGGGATAGGGAATTAGCGCCCGGGGATCGGTGGGTGCCGGGGTGGGCGATATGGGGTGGTTATTTTCGGTCATCTCGATCAGGTTCCTCCTTGCCAAGTGGGGAATTATAGGGGATCGGCGCCCGCGGTGCGAGTGTCGACCGAACCGCCGGAGGTGGTTGGTGGAACCGCTGCGCTTGTTCCACCCTACGGGG
>CAYOUW010000171.1:0-2828 GCA_964407235.1 uncultured Zetaproteobacteria bacterium
TAGATAGCCGCCGCAGCTCTGCGTTTATTTCTCCGATTCCGAAACCAAAGAAACGTAAAGGTAATTCAAAACAACAAGATCTTCTCATCGGAGAAGAAATTGGAATTTCCACCCAGGATCAACAGTACGAAACCACATCGATCATCAACTCACTTCGGGATGAGCTGGATAAATGGCGAGGCATTCCCAATCCAAATGATTGGCATGTAACACCCGATACTGCCCGGTTGCTCCAGCATTGGCGGCATCACCCATTCAATAATTTAAGACCCTTTTTCTGTCAGGTCGAAGCTGCTGAAACGGTCATCTGGTTAACTGAAGTGGCACCGAAGCTGGGCAAGTCGGGGCGGGCATTCCTGGATAGGCTCACCAATGCAAACAACGATGCCAATCCTGAATTGATGCGCCTGGCGCTGAAGTTGGCAACAGGTGCAGGCAAAACGACAGTCATGGCCATGCTAATTGCCTGGCAAACCATTAACGCCGTACGTAAACCATCCAGCAGAAAATTTACGCGGGGTTTCCTGATTGTGTCTCCCGGCCTGACGATCCGTGACCGCCTGCGCGTACTCCAGCCCAATGATCCGGACAGTTACTATGCAAGCCGGGAAATTGTTCCAGACGACATGCTCCCCGATCTGGAGCGGGCGAAGATCATCATTACCAACTATCACGCATTCAAGTTGCGCCAACGACTGGAGTTATCCAAGGGCGGCCGCTCTCTGCTTCAGGGCCGAGGTGAAGCACTGAATACTTTGGAAACTGAAGGGCAAATGCTGCAACGGGTGATGCCCGATCTGATGGGCATGAAGAATATTATGGTGTTCAATGATGAGGCGCATCACTGCTATCGGGAGAAACCGGAGAAAGAAGATGATGCCGTATTAAAAGGCGAAGAAAAGAAGGAGGCAGAGAAGAATAACGAGGCAGCCCGCCTCTGGATTACCGGTCTTGAAACGGTCAAGCGCAAGCTTGGCATCACCAATGTGATCGACCTCTCTGCTACGCCGTTTTTCCTCAGCGGCTCCGGCTATGCCGAGGGTACGTTGTTCCCGTGGACCATGTGCGACTTCTCGCTGATGGATGCCATTGAATGCGGCATTGTGAAGTTGCCCCGCGTACCCGTCGCGGACAACATTCCTGGCGGGGATATGCCCAAGTTCCGTAACCTGTGGGAGCATATCCGCACCCGCATGCCGAAGAAGGGGCGCGGAAAGGGCGCTGTGCTTGATCCACTCAGTATTCCAGCAGAGTTGCAAACGGCGCTGGAAGCACTTTATGGTCATTACAAAAAGACATTCGATCTATGGCAGAAGAGCGGTATCCGAGTTCCGCCATGCTTTATTGTGGTCTGTAACAACACATCCACCTCTAAGCTGGTTTATGACTACATCTCAGGATTCCACAGGGAAAACGAGGATGGCACATCCAGCTTTGAGAGTGGGCGTCTTGATTTGTTCCGGAACTATGATGAATACGGTAACCCGCTCGGCCGTCCGCGCACCCTTCTTATTGATAGCGAACAGCTTGAATCCGGTGAAGCGCTGGATAAAAACTTCCGCACGATGGCCAGCGATGAAATCGAGCGGTTCCGCCGTGAGATCATTGAGCGCACAGGTGACAAGAGACAGGCGGAAAACATTACAGATCAGGATTTATTACGTGAGGCGATGAACACCGTCGGCAAGGAAGATCGCCTTGGCGAATCCATCCGCTGTGTGGTATCCGTATCCATGCTGACCGAAGGCTGGGATGCCAATACCGTTACCCATGTTCTCGGCGTTCGCGCCTTCGGCACGCAACTGCTGTGCGAGCAGGTGATTGGCAGGGCTCTGCGCCGTCAGTCCTATGATCTGAATGAGGACGGATTGTTTAATGTGGAATATGCCGACGTGCTGGGCATTCCGTTTGATTTTACAGCCAAGCCAGTCATTGCTCCGCCGCAACCACCACGAGAGACGATTCATGTTAAAGCAGTTCGCCCTGAGCGTGATGCTTTGGAAATCAAATTTCCCCGCGTACAGGGCTATCGCGTAGAACTGCCAGAGGAACGGCTGACTGCCGAGTTTAATGAAGATTCCATCCTGGAACTTACGCCCGATCTTGTCGGGCCTTCGGTCACCAAGAATCAGGGCATTATCGGCGAGGGCGTAGATTTGAATCTGGTTCACACAGGCGATCTGCGGCGCTCCACATTGTTGTTCCATCTCACCCAGCGCCTGCTCTACACCAAGTGGCGTGATCCAGGCGATGAACCGAAACTGCACCTGTTCGGTCAGTTGAAACGCATCACCAAACAATGGCTGGATAGTTCCCTGGTCTGCAAGGGCGGCACGTATCCTGCCCAGTTAATGTATCAGGAACTGGCTGATATGGCCTGCGAACGCATTACTGCCGGCATTACCCGTGCAGAGGAAGATAAACGGCCAATCAAGGCAGTTCTTGATCCATACAATCCTGTTAGCTCCACATCGCATGTTAATTTCAACACTTCAAAAACTGATCGCTGGGAGACCGATGCCCGGCGTTGCCATATCAACTGGGTGGTGCTGGATTCCGACTGGGAAGCCGAGTTCTGCCGTGTTGCCGAGGCGCACGCCAAGGTGAAGGCATACGTCAAAAACCACGGTCTCGGATTCGAGGTCCCCTATCGCTATGGCTCGGAAATGCGCACCTATATTCCAGACTACATAGTGTTAATTGATGATGGGAAAGGTGACGATGATCTGCTGCACCTGATTGTCGAAATCAAGGGATACCGGCGCGAGGATGCCAAGGATAAAAAGAACACCATGGAGGTGTACTGGGTGCCGGGCGTGAACAACATC
>CAYOUW010000172.1:0-2821 GCA_964407235.1 uncultured Zetaproteobacteria bacterium
TGCGGATACCTTTGACGTGGTTGTTGATTATCTTTGGCGACGGATCGCCATTCAGCCATATGCCGAACAGATCATGCATGATCCAGTTATCACGGATTATCGTATTCGCCGCATGCTCATCAATGAATATGCCTGCATCCTCATTCGTTAGGTTGATGCCGGAGTTGCGAATCACCAAGCCGCGTATTGTGACATTCGGGGCTTGCACCTGAATCACATTTCCGTGATGACTCCCGTCCAGCACCGCCCCCTTCATGCCCATAAGCCGAACGGATCGTTTCAGAACGAGGTGGACATGGAAAACACCCGGATGCACCCGAATAATGGCGCCCGCCGCCGCGCGCGCCACCGCCTTCTCCAGGCTGACAGGGCCTCCCGGAAAGACATCGATAGCTTCAGGATCGGCCGCCCGTGCGAAAGATACCGGTGCAAGCAGCATAAAAAATACCGGCCAGATCCAGCGTGTGAAGCGCATAAACAGATAAATCTTCGTCATCTGCTTCCTCATCAGTGTGATTCTTGATTGGGTGATTTCCAACAAGCTGTTGGCAGGCTGGCGCCCGGCAATACGAAGAAAGCCGGGCGCCGACCTGTTCTCTATGCCTTGACCAGCATCCGTCCCCGCATTTCCAGATGGAGCGCGTGGCAAAAGAAGGTGCAGTAGTACCAGTAAACTCCCGCTTTATCCGCCACAAAGGTGACCGATGACGTTTCCTGGGGACTTATTTCCATATTGATCCCGTAACCGGACAGGCACCAGCCATGCGTCAGGTCCTGAATGTCATTGATGTTGGTCACCACCACCGTCACTTCGTCTCCCTTGTTTACTTCAAATTGATTCATACCGTATACGGGAGCCTGCGCGGTCATGTACACCCGCACCTTGCGGCCATGCCTGATCACTTTGTTATCACTCAGCGTGTCAACGCCATCACGATGCGCCATGGCTATCGTTTCCGCAAAGAACGGATCTTTTTGGTTCCATATGCGCTTGATCTTTGGAATGAGCATCTTGGCAGGTATGATCAGACAGTCATGCGGTTCGCAATAGACCGGAGCATCCGCGATAAGCCGCATCCTGGGCCCGGAAATATCGAACAGTTGATCGTTATCGGGATGCAGCGGCCCGACCGGCAAGAAACGATCCTTGGAAAATTTATTCAGGGAAATAAGCCATTTTCCATCCGCATCACGGGTCTCGCCGAGACTTGAATGGTTGTGACCGGGCTGAAAGGCCACATCAATCTTCTGGCGGATGTAATTCACCTTTTTACCGTTGTAATGGCGGATCGCATCCTCAATATCCCACTTGACCACCTGGCTGTCTATGAACAGGGTAGTATAGGCATTGCCGCGGCCATCATAGGCCGTATGCAACGGGCCTAAACCCAGTTCGGGTTGCGCGACGATTGCCTTTAGTGGATCCTTAAATTTACCGGAAAAATACTGATCCACTTTTTCCCAGGAAACAACCGTACACGTAGGCGAAAGCTTTCCGCCTATGATCACGTACTTCCCGTCCGGCGTAGCATTGCAGCCATGCGGATTCTTCGGTGTTGGAATATACATCGTCAGATCCGAACCATGACGTCCGTCGACGATTGGAACATCAGGATCTTCATTGGTGAAGAAATGGCCGTCCTTGACTGCCTTTTCAATTCTCGCAATATTGAAAACCACCGTCCAGTCCCGTTCGTTGCGAATGAACTGCGCAAGATCCGTTCCCTGCTCGCTGTTATAGCAAGTGGCAGCCGCATATTTTCCCGTATAGTCCGCGTCGGTATTATCCAGTTGTCCATCCACCAGCACCTGCCAGACAATTTTCATCGTATCGCCGTCAATGGCTGTGAATACAGTAGAATATCCTTTCGGTGCACTCTTTAAAGGGTGGAAAGAATGGCCGCTCTTAAGCCAGCCTCCCGCCTCTTTACGCCTTTCCACATCGTGGTTATGGCTCCCGTCATTGGGGTGCGGCACACGGAACTCGCCGTTGCAGAATACGTATCCGGTACGTGGCACCCGTTGCACCCGCAATCCATGAATGGACTGGGCATTGGGGATGTTAATAATTTTATCCGTACGCATCACATCCACGCGAACGCGACACACCCGTGTATTCGCCTTGTCGTTGGCAAAAACATACCGTCCGTCGTAACGTCCGTTTGTCATGGTCATGTGGGGATGGTGCAGATCTCCTCCCACGGGACGAGGGCCTTTCGGGAATACCCGCTTGCTTTCGTTGGTCAAGCCCCAACCGATCGTGAAATCATTCTGAAATACCGGAATACGGATAAGTTCGCGCATGGACGGAATTCCATAAATGCGGAGCTCCGCGGACTGGCCACCGCTATAGATTCCGTAATATGCGTCGAGCTGCCCCGGCGCGACATGGTCTTCCGGCATCGCGCATTTCGCCGCATGCGCGGTGTCGGGCGCCGCCAGGCCTCCCAGTAATGCGCCCCCCAGTAATGCGCCACTCGTCGCGCCAACGACGCCGGCCGCTCCGGCCAGACCAAAAAACTGGCGGCGTGATACGGCCCATTTCTCCTGATCCGTCCCGGCCGCCTGCTGTTTGATGTCTTCAGCGCAGCGGACGGTCGCATCGTCTTTTGAATGGTCTTTGTCATGAGTCATATCATCGTACCTCCTGGATTATTTAATACCTTCTGCTTCCTGCAAGTCACCAGATTCCTGGCAATCCTCTTTCACGTTCCTTACTTACCGTTCCATGAATACGGAATCGTTCATTTTGCTCCTTTTGAGGGGGCAGTCAAGCCGCGCCGTTTCCTCTTGGCCACCAGCGTCGGACACTTGTTGTCGT
>CAYOUW010000173.1:0-2765 GCA_964407235.1 uncultured Zetaproteobacteria bacterium
GTGGACAATCGGGCCTTGAATGCCGTCAATCGACGTTAGAGAATAGGAGGGCCGTTGCCCGGCGAATCGTCTTGGATAACGGGCGCGTACACGTCCAGCTCGGATAGATGCAGTCAGGAAACACATATCCCCTGAAGTGCGGTAACCCCTTGATTTGTACCAGCCTATTTCTGCGCCCATAACTGCAGTTGTATTCTAGGTTACAGAGGTTCGTGAATAACCGGCTGCGGCTATGAATAGCCAGTCAAGTGTAGATCAACCGCTTGGGCTCGTTCCTGTGTTGGAGGAGCGAGCAGGTTGCCTCATGTACATCCTCTCGATCTTTGATAACGGCGTTTTGGGTCCTAGAATCAGGCGTATCGCCTTTTCCAGCACTGGATCTCGCCCGTCACGAATGTCGGCAATGGTTGGCCTGACCACTATGTCGGGAATAATCCCGATACGTTGCGTTGGCTGATGATCCGGGTAAAAAACCCCGATGCCACTGATAAGGGTAAACAAACCGCCAGGCAAGTGGATTCTCGAAATATCCCCATCGGCTCCAGCGGTGGTGCTGCCGACAACGGTAGCACCAGCAGCTCGTAAATCCATGCTTGTGAATTCGGAATAGCTTTGCGTGAAGCTATCCACGAGAATTACAACCTTGCCCGTATAGTGGGGTTTATGTGGCGTCAGGTATTCAGGTGATGTCCAATAAAATGCACCGGGTGTGGTCAAGTCTCCTACCGTAAATCGTGAATATGGAGTGGGGTGATTGATCAGATACTGCCCAGGCATTAAGCCACCAAAAGACGGATACCCACGGAGATCGACGATCAGTCCTTCGGTGTTCGCCGCCTGTTTGATGTATTTCACCATCTTGCTTGGCTTAGCTGAAGAAATCTTGAGGTACCCAACCCTCGGGGATAGCAGGCGGAACGTTGGGCCAGGCAACTCAAGCGTGCCGGTATTCCAAGCGTCCGCTGGCCAGGGGACTCGTTTGGCTTTGACTCGCATAGGGTGACCCTCTCGACGAATGCCGAGGGCAGCCTCACCGCAGGTTCCACGGGTCATGAATGTTGCGATTTCGCGATGTAACGCCGCCTTGTTAGAAGCCCCGTAGTAGGGCGTCCATTTCTTTATCAGCGTGGATACAGTTTCTCCATCGAGTCGGGTAATGACATCGCCGATTTGCAGAGGCGAGGCGCTTGCTTGTTGACTCTCCATATATCTGGTCACGACCGGTTTGTCCTGGATAAAATGCAGCCGAACGGGGATGTGACATTTCCCGACGGGTGGGCGTACCTCGATCGAACTCCAGAGATTGGCATGGGTATCGTGAATCTTGGCGATCAGTGCCATCAGTTGGCGCTCATAACTCGTTCGGGTTCTTGCCAGCGCCAGCCTGGGTATGAACTTTGCCAACACCTTGTCCCAGTTCTCTCCCATGACGTTGCGGTAGGGGTACCAATACTCAATGACATTCCAGTAGCGATATAGGGCAAGAAGTTGGAACCCGGCATCGGGAAACCTGATTTCCCGGTACGGTAGCTCATGCTTGAAAACCGGATTACCCCCTTCTGGGGCCAGGGTTACATAGAACTGTTTGCCTGTACTGTGGTTCTCATGAATCCAGCGCAGCTCCTGGCTGAGAGCTTTACCCAGACGATGCTCATCGGCGATCCAGCTCAGGTCGGGCTGCATCTGCAGGTTTTTCTTGTTCGGATGAGGGCACGGATTACAGCGGGCAACCGGACCCAGTCCCTTGATCCATTTCGCGAGCACCGTGTTGGCTGTCGATCGATTCGGCGCGTCCAGAATTGTCGGGAGAATGCGAAACAGGTCGAAATCCCACTGCTGATGACCAGAAGTAACCTCGGGATCGTAGTATTTAAGAAAGCCCCAGACCTTGCCCAAGGTGGTCAAATTATTGATCTGGATTTTGCTGAGCTTATTGATAGTGATACCCGAGCCGTTGTCAAACTGATGATCAGTATCGAGGATCGTCTTGGGCCTTGTGTACTTTGGCGCCTTCCATATCGGTTTTCCATCTACCAGCAATTGCAGGCGTGAGATCCAGACCTTCCCGGTGCCACTGAGAGCCACGCCGAAATAAAGCCGTTCTCCCCGCATTTTGCGAGGCAACAAGATAGAATATCGCGCCCAATCTGTCGTTCCGTGAAGATCGTGCCCCTGCATTTCATTAAGCGCGACTATTGCTCCACCGTCCGCGTCCTCGCGCATCCACAGCTCTGCATGTCCATCTACGCTCTGGGTGCGCAAGAACGCGCGTAATATTATGGTTTTCCCTACAAAGTCCATTTGGACGCAATTTACGATTCTCGAGAACGATCCCGAGCTATGTAAATCTCGTTCGATACGCACCGCCCACGGACTACGATGAACTTCGGTGCTCTCTCGCGAAATCGTTGCGGATGGACCGCCCTTCCAGCCTCCAGGTATATTTTCGGCTGATGGCATATTGAAGCTTAGGGTTTTGGGTAGATTCTTGGCTTGAGCAGAAGAACACTGTTCGGCGGCCTGTGCGGCTCGCGGTAAAGCCAACAGTGCACAGGTCAAAAGTATGGCCAAGATCACCGATGCGGAAATCCGGGTAGAAACAAATCGATGCTTCGCGTGTTTTGAGCGTGCCCAATATAGATCGGAAAACATGCCCCGCTACGCCTGGGATAGAACGGGATTACTATGGGCAGGGAAAATCATTTACTCATCCTTTCACAAGTCAGAAGTAATTTCAGGAGGGCACAAATACAAACGACTATTGG
>CAYOUW010000174.1:0-2753 GCA_964407235.1 uncultured Zetaproteobacteria bacterium
GGGTGATTCAATGAAGATGCTTTTTTTCTCCGCGATAGCGGCTTCGTCCAACCAGTCAAATTGAGAGGGACTTCCGCTTCGCTCCAGCCCCTCATTTGGGTCGTTCGGTCAATCTAAGCAGGAGGTAATTATGAAATCAGAGTTTACGGCAATTATTGAAACCGCGCCGGAAGGTGGCTATTGGGCAATTTGCCCTGAAGTGTCTGGTGCAAATGGACAAGGTGAAACGATAAATGAAACAAAGGACAATTTAAGACAGTCCATTAAATTGATATTGGAAGATCGTAGGGATGATTTTTTTCGTGGGTTGCCTGATGATGCCATCCGTGAAAAGGTGTTGGTTGGGTGAAAAGAAGAGCATTAGAACGCAGATTGAGAATTGCTGGCTGCTATTTAAAACGGGAAGGCGGTTCACATTCTCTTTGGATAAACCCAAAAAATGGAGTAGTTGAGGCGGTTCCACGGCATACCGAAATTAAAGAACCTTTGGCAAAGAAAATTCTGAAAAATCTGAATGCAGAATAAAAGACCGAACAAGAGAGAATCAAGGGGTCAGCCAGCTTGATTTGCGATCACTGCCTCGAAGTCGCGGTGAGGCTCTCTTTCAATGGAAAAGGGCGACGGCTATGCTTGGAGTTCGCGCAGCACTTCCGGTCGGGTGGATGCGATTTTCAGCAGTGTGTGAGCGGCCCCCGAAGGTTTACGCCGCCCCTGTTCCCACTCCTGTAGCGTACGTTTGGATACGCCCATGATCCTGGCAAATACGGCTTGCGACATGCCTGTTTTCAACCGTGCCTCGGCCACGGGGGAAAGGGTTACCCGCTGGCTGCGTGCTGCCTTTCCGGCTTTCATTTCGTTGACGGATTGTAGCAGTTCCGTACCGATGTCGCGGGATTTCTCCCATGTCTTGAGTTCTTTGTCAGCCATGTGTCTGGCGTCAATTACTTTGTCCGGTCGACGACAATTAGGATGGCCGGTTTTTGTTAGAGCATAAGCGAGTGTCATAATCATCTCCTTTTTCAGATTATTGTTTGTTGCGGGATTCAGCGAACCGCTTGCGAAAGCTTTGCGCCTGAATGTCGAGAATGGTGCTATGGTGAACAAGCCGGTCGATGGCGGCGACGGTCATGGCGCTGTCCGGGAATATGCCTTCCCAGCCGGAGAACGGCTGGTTGGATGTCACAATAATACTTCCCGATTCGTAGCGGTATGAGATGAGTTCAAACAGGACATGGGTTTCCGCCTCGCTTTTGCGGATATAGCCGATGTCATCGAGAATAATGGCTCTACTGTCCCGTTTTATTTGAAACCAAAGGGCAGGGCTAGGAGCCTGTCGGACTTATGAAGATCGTAGCGAGCAGGTGAGGAAGTGAGGTCAAAATAGCATGATTTTGAGGCGCATAGTGGTAACCATGTAACGAAAAATCAGGATATTTTGGGCTGCTTCCCTGCCGCACAGTAGATTTCCTATAAGTCCGACAGGCTCCCAGGATTTTGTACATGATAGGCTCAGTCAGAAGGGCCAATACAGGAGGATTTAACGATGTCATTAAAAATGGTCATTGATTACCCGGATAATATTCCGGATGCATTGCAGGAAACGCGGGTGGAATTTGAAAGAAATGCAAAGTTGGCGATGTTTGTGAAGCTGTTTGAAATGAAAAAGATTTCTTCTGGTATGGCTGCGTCCATTTTAGGTATGGAGAGGGTATCTTTTATATTGATGTTACATCAATTTAATGTCATGGCGGTGGACTTGCCTGAGGACGAGCTGCAGGAAGATGTGAAAAATGCATAAGCCGAAGACGATCGTGATCAATACCGGGCCTATTATTGCTTTGGTCGCGGCATTGGGAGATTTATCGATCCTGAAACGTTTGTACAAAGATGTTCTGGTTCCATTTGAAGTATGCTCCGAAATTTTACAGGGAGGTTCATCTTCGTTTGCTATCAATGAGTTTCAGGATGCAACATGGCTACTAAGGCAACCCTCCCCGCAAATTATTAGTCCTTTTCTGAATCAGATGCTTGATATTGGAGAGGCATCAGTAGTGCAACTTGCGTTACAAAAAAATATTTCTGTTGTATGTATTGATGAAGCAGTTGGAAGGCGTGTTGCCAGGCTTAATGGGCTTAAACTAACCGGATCAATTGGTATATTAATTCGAGCTAAAAAAGAAGGCTTTCCCATTGTCATAAGTGATGCCATTCAGCGTATGAAATCTCACGGCATATGGTTGAGTGAGGGGGTGATTTCCTTCGCATTGGAGCAAGCGGGAGAGGGCAATTGATTGCCGATGTTTTTGGCGGTGGCCTTCCGTATGCTAAATAAAAGGAAAAAAAGTCATGAGTGAACAACTCAATAACTCATGCCTGACGCCGGTATTAAAGTACCATATGAGCCTCTTGCAAAACTCCGGGAAATATTATGCCACATAACCATATATTATGAATGGTTTTGTTATTTTGCCTTTCACTGGCGTGATAATTCCCGAGATTTGCTGTTTTTGGTCTAATTCCTTATTTTCAGGACAATCCATCCCATGGCGTCCGGTAAATGATGCCTGCTCTGTTCAGCGATTCGAATGAATGCCTGGATCATTGCAGCATGCACATGAATTGGTCGGCAGTCAGCGCCAGGACGCCGAACATCAGGTGACACATCACCTTGGTGTGGCCGCGTACCCGTACAAATCGACCGCCAAACGCATCCTTCAAACGGGCATTGACCCGCTCGACCGTGGTGCGTTCGT
>CAYOUW010000175.1:0-2752 GCA_964407235.1 uncultured Zetaproteobacteria bacterium
ACCCGCAGCTACCGCTACGATGCCAGCGGCAACCGCACCGCGGCCTGCAGCGGGAACACCTGCACCGTCTACAGCTACGGCGGAAACGGTGCCGGCCCGCATGCGGTGAGCGCCGTCAACGGCAACGCGAGCGCTTATGCCTACACCGCCGGCGGCGAGATGACGAAAGACGCTGGGCGCAGCCTCACCTGGAGTGCCTTCGGCAAGGCACTCACCATCACCAAGGGCAACACCACCGTTACCTTGCGCTACGGTCCCGGCAACCGGCGCATCCGCAAGCGCCTCACCGGCCCCCTCAGCGAGACCGTGACCTACCTCGGCGGGGCCGAGCGTCTGGATATCAACGGCCGCGTGAGCATCCGAAGGACACTCGGTATCGCCGGCATTGCGATCATTGACACCGGCGGGGCCCAGTCCAAGCGGCTCTACCCGATCGCCGATCACCTCGGCAGTACCATCGCCATCGCCGACAGCAGCGGGCACCTGGTACAGGGCCTGGCCTATGCCGACTTCGGCCAGCGCTACAGTGCGGGCTGGACGAGTGCGCTCACCACCGCCCAGGCCCTCAGCGTCAACACCAGCCTGACTGACAAGGGCTACACCGGCCAGGAGAGCCTCGATGCCATCGGCCTCGATGACTACAACGCGCGCCTCTACGATCCGAGCCTCGGAAGGTTCCTCAGCGTCGATCCGCTGATCGGCCACCCCGGGAGCACCCAGGGGATCAACCCCTACAGCTACGTCGCCAACAATCCGCTGAACAAGACTGATCCCACGGGGGAGTCGAGCTGTTCCGGCACCAGTCGGGCATGTATCACCATGCCAATGGGCAATATCAAGACCAAGAACGTGAAATCGATATCGATCAATACTAAAACCGGCAAGGTCACCGCTACACTGACCAATGGCAAGACCGTAAGCGGAAGTCTGAGCACGTCACAGGCGGCTGCCACGGCAGCCGGTGCAGTAGCCATGTTCGGAACGTCGGTGTTGCACGGACAAGGCATTACGGGGCAGAACCCGCAGAAGACGGCCGATCACACGAAGATCACCAACGATACGCCGGCTTTGGTGGGTGGGGATATGATTAGTGGGAATAATCCGAACTTGGAACGAGAAGGAAATGCCGATTTCAAGCGCCAACAGCAGGGTATCGATTCGGTGTGTGTGTTGTGCTGGTTTATCGGTGGGATTGGCGGTGATATCAAGGTTGTTGACACAGCCGCCACGGCTCTTGAGGCCGTAGGCAAGGAGGCGGTATCGGGCGTTGAGGAATTGTTTGGTGGTAGTGTCAGTGGGGCAGCGGAGGAAGCAGCAGCAGGACAAGGAGGATTGGTTATTGGCAAGATGGAAGACCTCGCCAAGCCAATAGGATGGCGCACTGGCGATTACACGCTGAGGTTGCCAAAATTGCCGCCTGGACTAGGCCGCTGGATGCAAAACGAAAGGGAGCTGCAAAACGCGATCAATTTTGGTAGGCCGATTCGAGATATCTCACCAACCAAGGCGGGTGGTTTCTTGGATCGCGAGAGAAATATTTTAATTCGAAACGGTTGGAAATTTTGTCCGGAAACTTGTCTCTGGAACCCAGGAGGATAAGATAGTGAACGACAGATCCGAATTCAGTTTTTCAAAGGAGGTGAAGTCTAGATTTGCGTTTCTAGAGGATAATGGATTTTTGTGTTCCTTGGCTTCGTCAAACAAAGTACGTTACAAATCGAATAAGGTCTATATTGATATTGCGCATGGAGAGCGAGACGGCGAAGTATCAATTACTTTTGGGCGTAGCGGCACACAAGAGGAGTTTTCATTTACCTTGTTTCTACGACTTGTAAACCCTAACTTGGAAAGGAAATTCGGCGAACAATTGGCAGATAAGCCAGAGCAGATTAATGAGTGTCTGACAAAGCTTTCGAATGTGCTTAGCTGCGAAGGAAAGTCCATAATATATGGTGACGATGCTATCTTTGAGCGGATGAAAGATGTGCGTTGGTGGGATTTTAAACCAGAAGCGCTTATAAGGAAGAATTACTCATAAATCAGTAATTTAGGCGACATAAATACTCTGGAAAACCGCACCAGTACTGGACACAATTGCTATTGATTGTTGCGCAAATTACCGTCTTCTGAGTAACATTGAGGGATAAAGTGGACCCCGGATTCTGGACAGTCATTTAAGCTGTCATCCAGCATTAGGGCAAACGAGATGAGTGAAGGAAGGAGACGCAAGGTTTAGGCTCTTCAGGAAAATTTGTGGGTAGAAATATAGCCAATTTGTAGCGATAGAGGAAATTTATCTGGGAGGAATCAATGGGGTCAGACTCGATTGATATTACGCTGTCCGGGGGTGCGCGCCTCACCCGCAGCTACCGCTACGATGCCAGCGGCAACCGCACCCGGGCCTGCAGCGGGAGCACCTGCAGCGTCTACACCTATGGCACGAACGGTGCCGGCCCGCATGCGGTGAGTGCGGTCAACGGCAACGCAAGCGCCTATGCCTACAACGCAAGTGGCGAGATGACGAAAGACAACGGGCGCAGCCTCACCTGGAGTGCCTTCGGCAAGGCGACGCGCATCACCCGCGGCAACACCACGGTCACCATAGACTACGGTCCCGGCAACCGGCGCACCCGCAAGACCGTCACCGGTCCCCTCAGCGAGACCGTGACCTACCTGGGGAGTGCCGAGTGGCTCGACATCAACGGCAGCCTCAGCATTCGCAGAACCCTTGGTATCGCCGGCATTGCGATCA
>CAYOUW010000176.1:0-2728 GCA_964407235.1 uncultured Zetaproteobacteria bacterium
CGAACAAAGGCCCTGCGTGATCATCACGGCGATTCATGAATCATCCGGGTAAAGGGCAGGGCCAGGCTCGTTTCATGTTGATGCGTATGGTTGCAAGCCGCATTCTGCAAGCTGCGCCGGTATTGCTGGGCGTGGCTACGCTGGTTTTTTTCTTGTTGCATATGGTGCCAGGCGATCCGGTGGACGCCTTATTGGGGGAAACGGCATTAGCGACGGATCGTGAGGCCTTGCGTCATGCCATGCATCTGGATGAACCGCTTGTAACTCAATATATACATTTTATGGGAGGCCTGGTTTCCGGCAACTGGGGCCATAGTTTGATGGATGGCCGCCCTGTTCTTTCCCTGATTCTCGAACGTCTTCCGGCCACCGCCGAGCTGGCGGGATGTAGCCTTGTGTTGGCATTGGCGCTTGCGCTGCCGCTCGGTTTCTGGGCCGCGCGACACGCGGGACAAGCACAGGACATGGCCGCGATGGGCTTCTCGTTGTTCGGTGTTTCCATCCCGAATTTCTGGCTGGGACCTATCCTGATGCTGATCTTCTCGATCGGCCTGGGCTGGCTTCCGGTTTCAGGCATGAGTCAACCCGGCAGCATGGTGCTGCCAGCGATTACTTTAGGCACGGCGCTTGCCGCAGTTCTTTCACGCATGGCCCGGTCCAGTTGGATGGAGGCGATGAGTACGGACGCAATTCGTACCGGGCGCGCCATGGGAGTCAGCGAGCCTATGTTGTGGTGGCGGCATGCAGCCCGACTTGCCGCGATTCCGGTGGTGACCATGTTCGCATTGCAAATGGGGGCGGTGCTGGGTGGCGCGGTGATTACGGAAACGGTGTTTGACTGGCCAGGTATGGGGCAATTGACCATTGAAGCCATCCAGCGCCGGGATTACCCGCTGGTGCAGGGTTGCGTGCTGCTGATTGCTGTGTTTTATGTGCTGGCCAATTTACTGGCGGACGTATTGGGCATGTTACTCGACCCGCGACAGAGAAAGCCGTAGCCGTCCATGAATCGGAAACCGTTTTGGCAACATCGGGCAGTTCAGATCGCACTGATATGTTTATTGATTCCATTGCTTTTGCTGTTGGCCGCGGGCGTCCATGGCGCGGACGGACATCAGGTCGATCTTGATGCCGTGCTGGCCGGGATGAGTGCGGCGCATCCGCTGGGTTGCGACGCGCTGGGACGCGATGTGCTGGCGCGCGTCGCTGAGGGATTACGTTTGTCGATAGGCATCGGCATTGTCGTGGTGATGTTGGGGGCCATGATAGGCATCACATTCGGGATTATATCCGGCTGGGTTGGCGGCTGGGTGGACAATGTATTGATGCGGCTGGCGGACATCGTACTTTCTTTTCCTGGGATTCTATTGGCGATTGCACTGGCGGCGATGCTTGGTCCCGGCGTGGACAAGCTGATTATTGCCCTGGTCGCCGTAGGATGGGTGGGATTCGCGAGACTGTCCCGTACTCAGGTGTTATCGCTCAGAGCCGCACCGTTTATCGAGGCCTCGATCGGATGCGGTTCAGGCATTCGCTATATTGGCTGGCGGCATTTGTTACCCAATATCGCCGCGCCTTTGCTGGTGGAAGCCAGTTTCGGTTTGGCAGCCGTCATTATTGGTGAAGCAGGACTGTCCTTCCTCGGCGTGGGCGTACAGCCGCCGGATGCTTCACTTGGCACGATGATTCGTGAGGGCACGCGTTTGATGCTGGTGTCTCCCCTGCTGGTGGTCTGGCCGGGTCTGGTCCTGTTCCTGATGGTGATGGCCGTCAACCTGATGGGCGATGCCTTGCGTGATTTTCTGGATGTGCGGATGAAATCGAATGCATAAACGTCTGATTATTGGTCTGAAGGGGGTCTCATTGAGTCCTCGGGAGCGCTACCGGCTAAGTGAAAGGCCGCCATTGGGCGTAATCCTCTTTGGACGGAATATTGAGAGTCCGGAGCAGGTCCACGCCCTGTTGATGGACGTACGCAGTTGCACGGAGGAAGCGACATGGGCGGTGATTGACGAGGAAGGTGGCCGGGTAAACCGTATTCCATGGGCGCCGTTTTCGCATCGTCGTTCCGCGGCCGAATATGGCCGATTGATGCGGATCGATTCCGGGTCAGCCAGGAAGAAAGTCTATTCGGACAGCCTCTCAATCGGCGAGGCGCTTAAAAAACTGGGATTTACGCATAATTGTGTGCCGGTGCTGGATGTCTTCCACACGGAAGGACATGGCATTATCGGTGAGAGAGCCTATGCCGCCGAGACCGATATTGTCAGCGAACTCGGTACGGCCTGCATGCGGGGGTTATCGGATGCGGGCATCGAAGCGGTCGGCAAACATTTCCCCGGCCATGGGCGGGCTAATGCCGATTCCCATCTTGCGGTGCCGGAGGTGGATGCGCCACTGGATAGGCTACTGGCCGAAGCGCGTCCTTTTGCCGATCTGATAGAAAAGGGCATCCAGAACATCATGACGGCACATGTGGTCTACAAACAGGTGGAACCGCGGGTTGCAACACTTTCACCTTTCTGGCTTAAGGATGTGCTGCGCCAGCAGTTTGGCTTTGCGGGATATATCTGGAGCGATGATTTATGCATGAAAGGCGCGGGTGAAGGTATCTGGAATGCCGTGAGAAAAGCGTTGGACGCAGGGTGTGACGTATTGCTGGCATGCGAACCGCAGGGCGTATCAGATATTTATACCGGGTTACCGGACAGTGATGGTTGTTGAAGTC
>CAYOUW010000177.1:0-2718 GCA_964407235.1 uncultured Zetaproteobacteria bacterium
CGTGAGGAATTAGGCCAGCGTATAGATACCGTTCGTGAGGAATTAGGCCAGCGTATTGATGCCGTTCGTGAGGAATTGAGTGGCAATATAGCTGCCGTTCGTGAGGAGTTGAGTGGCAATATAGCTGCCGTTCGTGAGGAATTGAGTGGCAATATAGCTGCCGTTCGTGAGGAATTAAATAATCGTATGGACGAAACCAACAAGCGGCTGGATCGGCTCTATGAAGTCATCGTGCGCCGGGATGAGCATTCCGCAATCGTCATCAAAATCAACGAACTGGATCATGAAGTCAGGGAAATCAAGCAACGTCTGGCCGCTTAAAGGTCTTCGCCGCCGAGGCGTAAAAGTGACGACGAGGAACCTGACACCGATTCCATTTTGTGATGCAACACCACGGATTGTGAATACTGATGGGGATGATGAAATGAAACGACTGATTGAAAAGTGTCATGTATAGGGGGCCTCTTGCAAAACTCGTGAGCGGCGATCGGCTTTCCCGCTTCGGCCCATTTGATTCGGCCCATTTGATTCGGAGCATTGCCCCTCAGGGCTTGCGCCCCGCCCTTACGGGCGTCCAAACGGCCTGCGGCCTTTTTGTCCGAGCTGGAATTTCGGTCCATGGAACCACCATGCAAATAAATACCAAACATACAACCCTGCCGCACGGCGGGACAACGCCGCTTGCTTCCCGACAATGGTCTCAAAGCGGGATTGCCGCTCATCCATCCAGAGTTTTGCAAGAGGCTCATAGGTCCGACCCCGTTGGTGACCGTTGGTGTAAATGGGGGGGGGGGGTGTGGCAAAAAGGCACAGAGCTTGTTTCTTGCGAATTGAGTCACTTGACAAGGGGGGGAAGTGTTTTAGCGTGCGACCTGTGCGGGGAGGCATTCTCTTCCTGTCGTTTGTTAGTGTTAGTAGTATGCCAGCAGTATGCTGGTTAATTCCAGCCAGCGGTAAGCTGGCATAAAATATAGTAGGACGGAGGAAATATCGAATGAAAGTGAAAAATATAATGATTGCCGCATCTGCCGCAATGTTCGTGATGAGCGGCGTGGCGAATGCGGTTACGGCGATTTCATGGACGTCGCAGCCTACTCCAGTAAAGGTAGCCGTACAGCGCACTGCTAGCTTTCTGGCTGGCGTTACAGGGGCAAATGCGACAGTAAGGATCCCCGCGGCGACGGGAATCGTTGGACTCATGACGGACGATGTTATCAAGGTTACCATTGCCGGCGCCAAGTTCAATCGTGCCAATCTGGCTAGTGTCGGCGTTGCTGTGGTTACAGCCTCAAGTGGTACGTTGAGCGCAACAGCAGGGACGCTTAATACCGCCAATACCGTTTTGACTCTAGATAAGGTTCCAACGCCTTCAGCTACTAACACAAATGTGGACATCGTGGTTGTTGGGAGCAGTTCCGGCATTCTGGACCTGACGGGCGTTGCAAAGGGAACGAAGGTAACGTTTTCCGTTTCGGTGGTGCGTAAGCTGATGGGCCAATTGACGACGATGTATTTGTCACCAGCTTCTACGACCGAGGTGACGATTGACGACCTCCTGTCAGCGGCTACCGTTACCGCTAACACAGGCACGATCACGGTTGCATCCGGCTTCAAGACTTTGTCCGGTACTGCTACTTCGACGACGGCTCAGGCTGTTTCATTTGTGACTGCTACGGGTGATGCGACCATGGGTGACGCAACAGGTACTGGCCTGGTAACGATTTCCGGCAATATGGCAGGCGTTACCTCTATTGGCAATGGCGCCGGCACTGCTCTAACGAATGCTTGTGATGCGACAGGCGCACAGAAGACCGTAACCGCCGGCTCGTATTTTATTGATGTTGCTGCAAGCAAGGCATACGGCTGCTACAATAACACAGCGACGATAGCTGCTCCTGGAATTGCACCCCTCTTTACCTTTGATAACACGACGGCAAAGGCCACACGCGCCTATACAGTGGGTCTGGGCTATAAAGCGGGCAGCGCTGATAAACTTTCATCGTTTGCCGTTCCCGCGCAAACCGTGTTGATGCTGACCCGTAACGGTAGCGCTTTTTCCGTCAACGCAGCAGGGCTGTTAAATAAGATCAAGATCACGGACATGAGTGGCTCCCTGGGCGCTTCAACCGGTGGAATCAGCGTTGTCGGCTACACGGCATCGGGTGCTGTGGCTGCCGGAACATCTCCTGTCATTCCTGTATTGACATCAAACGGAACACAGGCGATTCAGATGGCTACATTGATAGCGGCTTTCCCGACTGCAGCTCGCTTTGACTTTTCTGTTCAGAGCACTCAGATTCTTGCTTCAAACATCAAGAAAACTGCAACGGGCGTGACTGTAACCACATACCGCAATGCTGTCGGTACTACCACCACCCCTGGTAACGGCGCACTGTAACAACTGCTGATTCATAACATTCGTTAAGAATCATCATGAGGGGGAGCTTCGGCTCCCCCTCATTTTTTCTGCGTCACTCGGGGGTGAATGGGGTCAGACCTATACTTTATACATGCGAGGCCATTTTTCTTGATGATGAGGACAAAGGTCGATTTCTTGAAATGTGGCAGGAAGAGGTGGAGTACCAGGGATGGATTTGTAAATGATTTGCAGGGTAGAATAGATAGCCATGAATGGGATCGTGATATTGTCAGTCAACAACGCCATCCTTGTCGCTCCACAGTCGATGAAGTGCTGACCCCATTGCCTTCCATTGCTTA
>CAYOUW010000178.1:0-2712 GCA_964407235.1 uncultured Zetaproteobacteria bacterium
CGCTGCGCAGGTGGGATCGGAACAACATGATGGTGCGGCCGTCGTAGCGTGCCATGCCGGCGTTGTGCACGGTCTCCACCGGATAGGGGATGTCGTCCCGGGTGAGAATCGGGTTGTCCGGGCAGCGTTCGATGATTGGGCCATGGCAATATCGAAGCGGGCGATGTGGCGGTGATGTTAACGCGAGAGCGTTTACAGACGGTGTTTGGCGTTCCGCTCCACGGCGCATCCCTGTTGCCGGACTATCGGGCGGAACAAAGAGAGCCAGTTGCAAAACTCTGGGTGGATGAGCGGCAATCCCACTTTGAGTCCATTTTCGGGATGGGATGAGGTGCATGGTAGTTCCATGGACCGAAATTCCAGCCCGGAAATGGGCCAAAGTGGGGAAGCTGATCACCGCTCATGAGTTTTGTAATTGGCTCAAGAGGCAGTTGATTGGTGAAAGCACTGACGCCATCAGGCTATTGCCCCTAAGCGCGGGTGATGGTCCTGACGTTTACCTCAGAGAAACGCTTTGAGATCCGTATGGACTATTCACAGCGCATCCAACGGACTTTGCACGCCCTTGCCACCCCGATTGAGTACATGGGTGTAGATCATGGTTGTACTCACATTGGCATGACCGAGCAACTCCTGCACCGTTCGGATGTCATAACCCCTTTCCAGCAAATGGGTAGCGAAGGAGTGACGAAAGGTATGGCAACTCACTTTCTTCTCAATGCCTGCTGCCTTTGCGGCTTGCTTGACTGCCTTTTGCAGGCCATTTTCATGCAAATGGTGCCGCCGCACCCGCTGTGACCGGGGATCAAGCGATAGGCGCTGGCTGGGGAACACGTATTGCCACTTCCACTCCCTCGCTGCATTCGGATATTTGCGAGCCAATGCACCGGGCAAGTAAACCTCACCGTTTCCCTGCTCCAAATCCGCGTTATGCATGCTCTTTACGTTCGCAAGGTGTGTTTTCACCGGTTCAATCAGCGAATCGGGTAATGGGACCACGCGATCCTTCATGCCCTTGCCATTACGCACGTTGATTTGCCGGTATTCAAAGTCCAAATCCTGTACTCGCAGGCGCACGCACTCCATCAGGCGCAGACCCGCGCCATACAACAACCCAGCCTGCAAACCGAAAATGCCATGCATTGTATCCAGCAAGCGGCGCACTTCGCCGATAGACATCACTACCGGCATCCGCTTCGGACGCTTGGCGCGGGCGAACGATTCGAGCTCGCCCAATTCCCGCCCCAGCACCTGTTTATACAGGAATACCAGTGCATTTAATGCCTGATTCTGCGTGCTGGAGCTGACATTGCGATCAAGTGCAAGATGTTCCAGAAAAGTGCTGATTGCGGACGTATCCAACTCGGCGGGATCGCGCCCGTGATGAAAGGCGATGAAACGAATCATCCAGGAAACATAAGCCTGCTCCGTACGAATCGAATAGTCCCGACGCCGGATTATAGCCGTCACTCGTTCGATTAAAGCATGGTGTTGCTTTTGCGCTGTTGCGGTGTCGCCAGGGGTTCCATGCACCCCTGTTCGAACCTCTCGCGCCATGGTCGGATGTTGATTGGACAACGTTTTGGCCGACGCCCTCCAGTGTTCCCAGTCAAACGTATCCACCCATGATAAATGGACCATTTCACGCAACAGCAGTTCAATGGCATCCACGGCCTGCCGGAATTGCCATGCCTGCCATGAACTATTTCTGCCTAGTATTTCCAGATATTCAGTGAGATCATCTGTTGAATGCAGTGCCAGACGCTTGTCCGGGAATGCCTCAATATACTGTCGGGCACGAATCACAAACCACCGATCGAAGGGTTCTTTGATGCCTTTCTTGTGTATTATATCAATATATTTATCCCAAAATTTCGCAATAGCCGCCTCACGCTCCGGCGAGGCTGTTTGCCTTTTATCCGGCAGAGGATTATGGTTTTGAACAGGCATGGAAGGCAGTATGGGAGGAGGAATGGAACAATGTCAATTATAGATTATACCTATCCAAATATCAGCCCATTCTGTCTATATGAATGTTAGCTGTAAAAGAATGAGAGTCATCACACTAAAAGAACATTGCGTTGAATGGAATAATCACTTTCTAATCGAAGTGGAGATCATAAAGGCGATTCTTTCAGATAACTTTATTGCTTCGTATCATATTGGGAGTACAGCGATATTTGGAATTAGAGCAAAACCAATTATTGACATAATAGTTGAGATAAAGTCAATAAGTGAGGTTGATAAATGTTCACTACGTTTTAAAGATCGAAATTATGATGTTAAAGGTGAGTATGGAATCAAAAGTAGGCGGTATTTTGAAAAAGGGAAAAATACAAAAACACATCATATTCATATGTTTGAATCAGGAAATTTAGAAATTGAAAGGCACAGGTTGTTTGTCGAATTCATGAATACTCATCCAGATAGAGCCAAGGAGTATGAAAAATTAAAGATAGAGTTATCTAATAAATATTCGGATGAACCACATAAATATTCACAAGGTAAGTTAATGTTTATAAATGCTATTGATGCGGAGGCCTATAAGTGGAAAAACAGCTAACAAACTCATCCAAGGGACTTTCAAACCTGTCGCGGCTTTTGCAAAAAAACCGCAAAAGCCCCGCCAGCTTTGAAAGCCCCAGATGAGGACGTTAGACGAAAACAGGAAATATCATAGCTATGAAGCAGAAAATACTTTCCTCGGCAAAG
>CAYOUW010000179.1:0-2705 GCA_964407235.1 uncultured Zetaproteobacteria bacterium
TGTCCCAACACACCATACCCGGCAACTTCCTCATATTTTTTATTCTCCAGATTATTCACGCGTGCACGGATTGTCCAGATATCGTTTACTTTGTAACTCAGACGGATATCCGTCTTGTGGTAGCCTTGCATGGGCTTTTTCTCCCCTGACGCCGAGAAACGCGGGCCAACAATATTCACCTGCACTTCGGCATTGACACCTGCCATGCGCACGCCCGCAATCACGCTGCCGGAATTCCTGGCACGCCGGGCCAGGCGCGTACCGTCCAGGGCGTTGATTGCATGCAGGAAGGTCCAGTTTGCTTTCGTATAGGCCGGACCCCAGGCCAGGTGCGCGGACAGTTCGAGACCCTTGGTTCGCGCCTGACCGACATTGAGCGGGGCATAGGTATACGGTGGCGCGATCAGCGTTGCGACAATAAGATTCGTAAAACGCTGGTCGAACCAGACGGCATCGAATCCGCCGCCCGCGCCATCGCCGCGCACCTCGTAATGAATGCCCGCATCCCATCCCCTGCTGATTTCCGGTTTGAGATTCCTGTTGCCGTATCCGGGGTAATACAGATCATTAATGGAGGGCGCCTTGAACCCTGTACCGTAATTGGCGGTCAGCCTCCATCCGCCCACTGGCCGAAAGACTCCGCCAAAATGATACGTCGTTTTGTTACCGCTCGCCGAATTACGATCATGGCGCACGGAAGCGCTTATATCCGCCCGATTCATGGCCCACGATAATGCGGCGAATTCCGCGGCGTGCATAATGGACTGATCCAGCCTGGCGCTACCGCTCATGCCTTCGTCTTTGTAGATATTCAGCCCCGCCAAAAGTGAAATCGCCTTCCAGTCCAGATGATTCTGCCAGATCAACTGATTAATATGTGTGCGAAAATCGGAATTATTGGATTTTACGGCAGGATCACGGTTAATCACCTCATTGCCCGAACGTGAAATCTGAAGGCTCGTATCCAGCAAGTCGCCCAGAGGATACGAGAACTTCACGCTAGCCACCGTTTGTTGGGTGCTGCTGGTATAATTCAGCACATCAGCCAGTACATATAGTGGAGGGGGATACCCGTCCAGCCCCGTCTTGCCATCCACATTGCGTGCGATGACATCCAGGTTTCCCGCACCCACAGGAATACCCAAACGTCCGGAAACCGTGGTCTGACGGTAGGGGTCGGGTTCGGAGCCATTGGCTGCCGCTGAAACACTCCGTGTTCGGGAACTGTCCGCGGTCAGGGCGTAAGATACGCCGGAACCCGTTGCGCCGGTAATACTCGATCCGCCCGACACAGTCCGGTAGGTTCCCGCGCTGACATAATCGCGAATCTTCGGCTTGCCCTTCCCCTTGAGCGTGAAAATCTGGATCACGCCGCCCATCGCATCCGCCCCGTAAAGTGAGGACTGCGGGCCACGCACGATTTCTATGCGCTGAATATCCGCCGTGATAAGGTTGGCCCAGTTAAAGCTGCCAAGCGTCGCCGAACCCACGCGCACGCCATCAACCAATACCAGCGTCTGTCCGGAATTGGCGCCCCTCAAAAAAATGGATGTCGCCTTGCCCGGACCGCCGCTTCTCGCCACATTAATGCCCGCCTGGCTGCGCAAAATACCCGCAACAGTGGTCTGTTGCGACTGGATGATCTGCTTGCGATCGATCACCGTCACATCCGCGCTCACCTTGGCCGGATCCTGCGCTATCCGCCCGGCGGTCACCTCCAGCGGCGATAATGTTTCCGCCGCATACGCATGTGCCGGCGCAAGCAACATGCCTGCCATCCACAGGTATTTTTGTCTGTTTCTATTAACACGTCCTTTCAATGATTTCTCCCTCGCGCCCGCCGCGCATTTGTAATGTGCGGTATGGATCACGAGAGAAAAAGGCAGGCAGGATATAAAGGGCTGAAGATCCGGGGGCAGGCCATCACATCCGGCAACCAACCTCCCACCGAGGCCCCATACCGTTGACATGACATGCATGTCTTGCATCAGGCCGGTCTCCTGGCTTGCCGTCATCCGCCTCCACCCAGCCTTCCCGGTCGCCCAGTGGTATTTGAATGGATTTGTCGGGCTTACAGTAGCGGGGGCTGCGCCGGATTGGGTCCTGAATCTGACCGTACCGGACTTCCCGTTTCACCCGTCCGCAAGAACTGCATCGGGGCACCTGAAGCGCGGTGGAGACTAGGACGCACGGGCTTTCCTGACAAGCGCCGCAGCACCCGTATAAACCTACCCGGAACCCGGATATCCTCAGCGAGCTCAACCCGAACGATGCATCAATGATCGGGGGTAACTACTCAGCACCCCCCGTCTTTTGCCCCCCTGGCGGCGATGCTCGAATCCTCAAATATAGACACATATGCTACGGATCCTGCACTTCTCGCGCCCTGCCAGGGAACAAAATTTAGGGCTCCTGAGTAGTTACGATCGGGGTTAAATAAGCGGTCTGGTATAGCGATCAAAGGGATCGGCGCCCGAACCGGAGCGCGTCAGGAGACGGGTGCGCGCGCCATGCTCAATGGCCATGTTCAACAGGCCGAAACCGTTTCCACCCCGTTTCAGTCTGTTCAGGTTATCGTCGGCCATCTCCATCCCCTGCCGGGCGGCCTCGGAAAACCAGTGCGCTGCCTTTTTCCTGTCCGCGGCAATACCCCGTCCTGTGGCATACATATAACCCAGGGCATTCAAGGCCGGAGCGTAGCCCTG
>CAYOUW010000180.1:0-2700 GCA_964407235.1 uncultured Zetaproteobacteria bacterium
ATGAATTTTATGAAAATAAATTGTGCGGTTATACTTTTCGGCTAGGCTCTAGCTAAACTGCCCTAAAAGTTGCGTGGCTTTTGTGGCATTATAGCGCAGCGCCACAAAAGGTGCGTAACTTTTAGGGTCAGATTTGAGCGCCTTGTTATACCTTTTTGGCAAGTTGCTCAACACCCATGAGTATACTTGGGCTGAAAGAATCCATTTCCCATCGAGGTAGTTTTTGTCGATCTGTTTTATATGATTCTAAAAGTTCATTAAGGTCATCTGGCTTTTCTATATTCAATAGGCATTTGACTTTATCGAAGTATTTTTTTGAGACTGACCTTGCGAATATTTCAAATGCACTATGAAATCGCCCTATGTATAAAAGAGTTTCTGGCCACCATCTAGAGTAATAATCTTCACTTTCGATTTCAGCTCTCATAAAGACAACAAAATCTGCTTGCATTAAATGTCTAAATTCTACTCCAGATCCTTTTGATCTTTGTTCAAGTATATCTGCTCGTACTGAAAGACGATTTAGTTTTAATCGTGTATTTCTATGATCCAATGATTTCATATACTCTCGAAATACATTAAATCCGACCATAACATTTTTTCCGTATTCAGAATTACCAGCTAAATAGTACTGCTGGGTTAAAAGAACATTTGCTTGTTCAAAGCGTTCAGATTTTAGTAATACTGCAATAGAATATAGAAAAAGCTCATGGACTATGAACTTGAAATTATCAAAGTCCCACTCTCTATATTGGGTTATGCTTTCAGGTCTATTCATGTATGGGATTAATGACTCGAAAAAACGATGCAATTTTAAAATATTTTCTTCACTTGGTGCATAGTGACTAATAGCAAAAAATAGCTGAATAGCTTCATTTCTATAAGGTAGAAATTGTTCTATGCTTTTAACAACAGCATCATCAAACTCACCTTCTGTGTCTTGCAGCCTAAACCGCTCTAAATTTTCAGTGAATAGTGACAAATATTCGTCCAATGCACCAGATGCGAATGGTTTGTTTTCCTTAATAGCAGCCACTGCTCTTTTGTGTGCTGCTGTTGTTCCTAATGAAGTCCCATCCTTTTCATTCAAAAATGCAGGGCGATTTCCAACTTCTGGTTTTACATAAAGTGGTTTATCAAATATCCACCTGAGAAGCTTTTCGAAATTTTCGCTGTAGTTATCAGGCTCACTTAAATCAACATATATACGTGATTTATAATATGTAGGTAAATAAGGATTCCCTTGTTCATCTTTTTTTGATACAACTGCTACGAATTTATCTTGTTCTTGGTTATCATAAACCTCTTTAGATATTATTTGGGTTTCAGTGCCTACGCCTCCAGCCCTTACATCCGCTTTTATTGCATATGTTTCATCTGTAATAATTGCGACCTTTTTTATATCTGGATCAGTTACCATTTTTTCCATAAATGAAACGGCGTCATTTCCTTCTTTTAAATCCCATTTATCAAGAATAACATCGACGCCAGATTCTCGAAGCTCGGTTGCTAATTCAACAACCCATTGTTCATGAGTTGGATCAGTCCAGCTGTAAGATATGAATAGTTTTGGTGCCGACATATTTGTTTAATTCCTTTAGGTATAACGCTTTGCTCAGCGGCAGTTTGAAGTGGCATGTTTTTGCGAATGCAAAAAAAATGACGCTTTAAACTGTCCGCTGGAGCTACTTGTTGGACGAAGCCGCTATCGCGGAGAAAAAAGCGTCTTCATTGCATCACACCTCGTTACATCCTATGGCAAGAATGTAACCTCGCACGCTTCATCCCTCAAGCAGAGGGAAATCCGAATGTATACGAGGTTACATCACCATGAGAGCAGAGACTATCTTCAAACAGAATTATGAGAAGCATCTTCAACACCTGAAACTCAAAGGGTTACGGCCCAAGACCATTGACGCCTACGCACGCGGTGTTCGGCGTATCGGCGACTATTTTCACTATGAGATCAGCGACCTCTCTTGTTTTGCTTCAGTTGGAATTGGACAAATGCCCTGTTTGAATAAGAGACATTCAAACGAAGGAGCATGGCATGACAACCAAGAGAAGGCAGTTCAGTCCCGGGCAAAAGATATCGATACTACGAGAGCATTTGGTCGAGAAGATTTCTGTACCTGATGTGTGCGATAAACACGGTCTTAAGCCCTCGGTATTCTACGTCTGGCAGAAGAAATTATTTGAAAATGGAGCGGATGTTTTGGTTAGTGGTCGGCTTGGTTCAGCCGAGAAAAAGCTGTCGCATCAGGTCGAAATTCTGGGCGCTAAATTGAAGCGTAAAGATGAGGTGATCGCTGAAGTTATGGAGGAACATATCGCGTTAAAAAAAGCGTTTGGGGAACACTGATGGGTAGCTGGGTTTCCCCGACCATACGCGATGAAATCGTCGATTATATGCGGCGCTATATTCCGCTGACGGAACTACCCTTAACGCGCTTTCTCGGCTGGCTTGGCGTTGGCCGGTCGAAGTACTATGGATGGATTTTGCGCTATGGCAAAGACAATGAACACAATGGCATGATCCCCCGTCGGTTTTGGCTGGAGGAATGGGAGAAGCAGGCCATCATCGCGTACTATCTGGAACATCAGAAAGAAGGCTATCGACGGGTGGCATTTATGATGCTTGATGCGGATGTTGTGGCGGTCAGTCCGTCATCGACTTACCGGGTGCTGAAGGCTGTCGGG
>CAYOUW010000181.1:0-2688 GCA_964407235.1 uncultured Zetaproteobacteria bacterium
ACGGCCAGTTCAGCCGCGGCCATGTACGTCACCGTGATCGAGGCCGAACTGATCAGCCGTCTGGACCATGCCGCCTATCTGGGTCGGGAACTGGCCCGTGCCGAATACGCATTGAGGACGGATGAGCAGTATACACAGGATCGTGCTCCGGACGATCTCAATGAGCGTGCAAACATGGACTGCAATTGTGAAGCATCCGGAGGTGAAAGATGAACATCAAAAGCATGCGATTCTGGCTACCTGTCGTGCTCATCGTCGCCGGAATATACGGAATCAGGTCATGGCAGGCATTGCATGCCCGGCCAACACCTGTTCCCGCCAGGGTTCACGGCCCGGCCATCATCCTCTTTCGCGGCGACAACAGCGCCAACTGCCGCGCCATCGATCATCTGGTGGATCAGGCCGCACACCGTTATCAGGGTCAAATTTCCGTGGTGCAAACGGACTGGTCAACCGATAACCCGCTGATCAGAAAATACCGGATACGCTTTTTGCCTGCCGTGATATTGATAGACAGCAAGAATAACGAGGTCGAACGCATTATTGGCGAAAGCCCGGCAGTGCAGAAAAAACTGGCGCAGGCGCTAAATCAGGCCGAACATCTGCTATTGAACTGAGCATGGATGCTTTTGCGGATTGGCTGGCGCCATTTCTTACGCATGGTTCGCTACTGGCGCTACCGCTGGTGGCGTTGGGCGGAGTCATCACGGCATTCAACCCCTGTTGCCTGCCCATGTATCCCGCCGCACTCGGGTTTATGGGTCATCACTCTTCCAGGGCACGCAACGCAGACACGCGCACCGGGCAAACACAAACTGCCATCGTCTTTGTGCTGGGGATGGCCTCGGCAACGGCGGGCATGGGCATATTAACGGCCGCGATGGGATGGGTGTTCGGGCAATTCGGCACCCCGTTCCGGCTGGCGATGGCCGCCATTCCGATGTTAATGGGCCTGAATTTGCTCGGTGTGATTTCCCTGCGCCTGCCCAACTGGCATATTCGTTCATCCGGAAAACGGATGGACAACATCCATGCCTATGCCGCCGGCCTGGTATTCTCACTTGCCATCGCCCCCTGCGCCACACCCATCCTGCTTGGCATCCTGACGCTTGTCGCTCTGAAAGGTGACATGGTTTACGGTGGCCTGCTGATGTTCATCTATGGCTTGGGCAGCGGTCTTCCCCTGGTGCTGGCCGGTCACGGAGTGGGGCGTATACAACACCTTTTCGCATCGCCGCGCAGGCAATTGATCTTACGGCGCATCTCAGGCGTTTTATTGCTTGGCGTTGCCCTTTATATTATTTGAGATACAGATGGGCCACTTGCAAACCTCGTGAGCGGCGATCGGCGTCCCCACTTCGGCTCATTTCCGAGCTTGAATTTCGCTCCATGGAACCACCATGCAGCTCATTCAATCCCGAAAATGGTCTCAAAGTGGGATTGCCGCTCATCCACCCCGAGTTTTGCAAGAGGCTCACAAAAATGTACGGAAAACAGGTACATCGATATAAATGTACCAACGCTTGACCTCATACCATGGTCAGGGGTTTAGAATTGCGGTCGTCACGAAACATTGGAGGTGAAATGCGCAAGGAAGCCGTCCATTCTTATATGAGGAAAACCTCACCGAATGTCGGAGCGTCCGGTAGTAGCCGGACGAAGCGCTCCTGGCGAAACCCTTTGGGCGCCATGTCTGGAGCTACGCTGCTCGCCTTCCTGACCCGGCTGTTGTGTCCCGCTTGCTGGCCCGCATATGCAGGGCTGCTAAGCTCCATGGGTCTCGGATTCCTGTTGAAGACTACATGGCTGCTGCCACTTACCATGATCACCCTGGTGTTCGTCATGGCATCGCTTGCCTTCCGCGCCAGAGCGCGCAGGGGTTACGGACCCTTTATGCTGGGCCTGCCGGGTGCAAGCGCGTTGCTTATCGGCCAGTTTGTCTTCATTTCAGGGACAGCCATGTCCGGGTGGGGCATTGACGGGGGCGCTATATTGCTGGTGGCGGCATCCGTCTGGAACGGATGGCCGCGTAAACGAAAAAGCATGGAGACAGACGAGTGCCCGTCATGTTCATCCGAAACCACAGGGGCTTGACTCCATACCAAAGTATAGGGTTCAGACTTGTGACATGTTACAAAGACAAGGAGGTAACACCATGAGTATTAAACAAAAAATCGAGATATTCAGCTCGGGTTGTCCGGTCTGCAACGAGGCGGTTGACCTGATCCATCGTCTGGCCTGTGATGAGTGTGAAGTCAGCGTATTGGACATGCATGATACGCAGGTTGCGAATCGGGCGAAAGAGCTGGGCGTTCAATCCGTTCCGGCCATCGTGCTTGATGGCACGCTGGCGTCCTGCTGCACCGGACACGGGGTCAATGAGTCCTCGTTACGCGCCGCCGGGTTACTGTGCCCGGTGAACGCATAAAATAAGGTTGCGGAGGGCGCATATGCGGCAGAAAACCATTGGCTGGGTAGCAAAAAAGGCGGGCGTGAATGCGCAGACCATTCTCTACTACGAACGCCGTGGCCTGCTGCTTGCGCCCTCCCGTTCCTTTAGCGGCTATCGTTTGTTCAACGATGAGTCGGTGCGGCGTGTCCGGTTCATCAAACGGGCAAAGGAACTGGGTTTTTCCCTGAAGCAGATTACCGCGCTGCTGGCCTTGCAGGGAGAACAGGATGCGAGCT
>CAYOUW010000182.1:0-2654 GCA_964407235.1 uncultured Zetaproteobacteria bacterium
ATGCGGGAACCGATTTTCGCTATTTTGAACCCCGAAACTTGAGTTACAATACGAGAACAGACCCCGCAGACCCCGCAGACCCCGCAAAATCTAATAGTAGACCCCGTCATCTCTGTCTCTGCGTTCCAGCCGACACATCAGGCGCAATCAGTCGACAACCAAGCCATACTGCTGCATTTCACCGTGAACTTCCTTGATCTCCCGGTTCAACTGCGTGATGTACTCCTTAGCGACCTGAGAGAATAGGTCTTCCCCTGCCTCTACTAGGTCGATCTGAAACAATCCGCCTTTGACTCTGGCGATGAGCTTGTTGAACGCGATCTTAACCTCACTAGGCTTGTCCTCGGACATCGGAATCCTGATCTCCTGGTCTTCGGATTCAATCTTGATGAAGTGTCCCTCGTCAACAGTTTGCACGGTCGCCCTAATTGTTTCCATAGATCTGTCCTCGCTCTCTAAATGCCTCTTCGCCGCCTTCCAGGGTTTTCATGCTGATCTTCTTCCAATCAAGCTGATCGTCCCCATCTTCCGGATTCACCAAATTGTTTGAGAAGGGATTGCCAATATAGGTGCTATAACCGGCTTTTCCATGGCACCGGTAGACCGAGCTGTAAGGTAACGTCCTTACGGCAATATTCGCATCGTGGGTCGAGATGAACACCTTCTTGCCAGCCCGCGCGTGCTCTTTAATCAGCGGTACGATCACGTCGTTAATATACTCGTTACCCAAGCTCCTCTCCGGCTCGTCCAGAATGTAGACCTCTTTGTCTGTTTCCAGCTCCTTCTGTAGCATGACCATCGAGGCCTCGCCGCTCGATGGCGAATACGGATTCCCGTCTAGCGCGAAATACCTTTTGAAAAGCAGCAGCTCTTGTACCGTCTTTACGTCCCCCACATCCTCAATCGCGTTTAGTTTGGTAATCGATGGAAACAAATCATCGGTGTATGCTTCAGCCAGAATCGTCCGGACGTGAGTAATGAACTTCTTCTGTACTCCCTTCTTGACACCGGTAAGGCTCGACAGGGCACCGTCCGTGATCGCTCCGCTCTGGAATTGAAACTCTGTCCGGAACTCCAGATCCCCCTTGTTCGAACCGAGACTTCCAACATGCTCAGGCTGCATTGGGATCGCTGTGTCAACGTTCTTGACAATCTCGGCTGCGCCGGCCTCAATCTCGATGCGATTCATCGCATAATCACGAAAACCGGTTGTTGTCGGCTTAGCAGGCATACCCGTCTTGCGCTCCACCTCCTTGCGGAAAGCCTTGATCGCCGAGTTGAGTAAACAAATCTCTTTCCAACCTGAAAAGCTGGTCCACTCCCTCTTGCGCAGCCGCTCAAGCAGCTCTGACAAGATGTGTGTGACCTCTGCATGCTCTTTTTCGCTGAGCTCTTTCTTCACTGAAGGATTGCCAGCCAGAAACCCCAAGAATATTTCTGTCGGTTCGACTGCTTCGTTAAATTCCGTGAACTCGCGCTTAGCGCTACTCTCTTCCTCTGGCTCAATGTCCTTGAGCCGAATCTTCTTTGCGTTCCTGTTCGTACTCTTGGCAGCGAAGTAGGCCACGTACTTGCTGAGGCTTGTAACATCTACCTCAACGGCATCCCGCAGGGCTTCAATCTCGTTGGTGCAATAATTGATACCGTGGTTGTTTAGATTAATCGTCAGATCTTTACCTTTCGCATCGAAAATCTCGTTTAGTCGATCGCTTGCTGATTCATAGACGTTCGCATCAATCCCGTTCTCCGAATAATGCTTGGCAATGGCCTTCAGAATGCAGGTTTTTCCCGTTCCCTTTGGTCCAAACACGATATTGATGTCGTTGAATGCCTTGATTTTCAGAACCGATCCATCATCAAACGGAAGCAGGACGAGATCTTCGGAAGTCTTTCTGTCGAGAACGGTATTGATTGTCGTTGGATCCTTTCTTAATAGCAGGCAGAAATGCTCGAAACTGTTGACCGGAAGCCGAAGATCCGGCAGTTCGTAAGAAAGTTTTTCATACTTCGCCCAGTCATGAACATCAGACCCGTAAATTGAAGAGTAGCCGTGCGAAATGTAGATTCCTGCCGAGATCGAGTTGGTGACCTCCTTGATCACGCAGCCTGAATTCTTCGTTCGTTCCAGCAGCTTCTCAAGAGATTCGTCCGAGAGGTTGGGTTTCTTCTGCTTGTAGTGGGCCACGTAGAGTGGCTTGAAAGAATCGAACCTCTCCAGAACCTCGTCAATTGTAGCTGTGAAGCTGTCCGGATTGGAACCTTTGGTAAACTCATCCACCGACTCAGAAAAATCCTTTGCCCGGGTCGGCGAAACGATCACCAGCAAATGCCCCCTCGATTCCTCCTCAAGGATGTCGAGTTCGATTCCAGGCCAGACTTGCGCTTCTTCGCCCAAACTGGTTACGATTTTCGTGTACTGGTCCAGGTCGAAAACATTGTGGTTGGTAATCGCAATGATTCTGACTTCCGTAGAAAGAATCGCTTCGCAGAAATTCTCTGGGGAGATCTCTCTTGTAAGAGCGTCGCCTGACTTACACTTTTTGGTGTGCGTATGTATGTCGATTTTCATGGCTACACCGTTATTTCTTGAGCATAACTGGAAATAGGCGTACTGAAATATAGTGGGTGGACTCGTCTAAATCAATACGGATTCG
>CAYOUW010000183.1:0-2648 GCA_964407235.1 uncultured Zetaproteobacteria bacterium
AATTATTCTATCTTGCCAAAGATGTAGTCGGTATTTATGGGACGCACTACTAGGTAACACGCAAGGCTTGCCATGCTCGCCGCTTGTTTGGGACGTTATGGCCTCTAACTTGCGTATAAATTGCGTATTACAACCTCATCAAACATGATCGGAAGGAAAATAATATGCTGATTCTGACACGTAAAACAGGCGAGACGATGGCCATTGGCCATGAAATCCGTGTTGAGGTGCTGGGTATCAAGGGATCACAGGTTAAAATCGGCATTCATGCGCCAGGGAAAATACGCGTATTGCGTGATGAATTGCTGGAGAAATCGGCTATGCCCGATAATGGAACGTAATACCATATATTTTTATTGTATTAAAGATAATAACAGTTATCATTTCCTGTTATGAGGCGTCTTACCGTTCAACGTCAGGCCATACTGGACCTGATTAACACCTCCAGCCAGCACTGGAATGCCGAGGAAATCAGCCGGGAGCTGGGCGATCGGGGGAAATCCGTTGGTATCGCTACGGTGTATCGTGGTCTTGCCGCGTTGGAGGATGCGGGGCTGATCGCCAGTATTCGGTTAGCGGACAGGAAGCATTACGAACACGCGGGCAAATCGCACCATGATCATCTGGTTTGTATCGAATGTGGCGCCATTGAAGAATTTACACAGAATAGAATCGAGGCCTTGCAGGAAGCGGTAGCCAAAGAAAAAGGGTTTGCCATCACCGGACATCAGTTGGTGATTTTCGGGCGTTGCGCCCGCTGTGTCTCCAACCCGCGCCATTCATGAATTGCCGTGAAGATTGTCCCTGCCTGCGCGCGCATCGCACAGGCAGGGACAAAGGATCAGGTAAGGGCGTGGCAGCAATGATGAATAATGCGGGCTAACACCGAAACAGGAGGTGCGGGGTGATTTCCGCACTGGTGATTGTTTTTCGTGAAATGCTGGAAATGTCGCTGGTGCTGGGCGTGTTGCTGGCTGCCACCAGGGGGATGCCGGGGTCGCGGCGATGGATCGGCCTGGGCGGCATCGCCGGTGCGGGAGGTGCGATACTCATCGCGTTGTTTATGGAAGAGCTGGAGAATTCCGTGACGGGCGACGGCGAGTTTCTGTTCAATGCCGGGCTGCTGATGCTGGCATCCGTACTGATCGCATGGACGGTCATCTGGATGAGTCGGAATGGCCGGGAAATGGCCGCGCGGATGCGCCATGTCGGCCAGTCCGTAGTTGAAGGCGAGTTGCCCAGGACAGCACTGGCGATTGTTTCGATGACGGCGGTGATGCGCGAGGGCGGCGAGGCTGTCTTTTTTCTGTTTGGTACGGCGAAATCCATCCAGGATGACGGTTTTAGTATGATGCTGGGCGGTTTTCTGGGCGTGGCCCTCGGCGCGCTGGTCGGGTATGTGATCTACAAGGGGCTGGTGCATATTCCGCTTAAACATTTGTTTGGCGTGATTGGCTGGGTTCTGATTCTGCTGGCGGCGGGCATGGCCTCCCAGGCTGTTCAGAATCTGGTGGTGATTGGTGTTCTGCCACCGCTGATAGATCCGATCTGGGATAGTTCCGGCTGGTTGCCGGAGTCCGGTTTTCTGGGTGAGGTTTTACATGTGATGATTGGATATGCGGATCATCCGAGCGGCATGCAAATGCTGACTTTTTTACTTTCGCTGGTTGTGATTGCATCACTGAACCGCTATGTGCAGACACGATCCGTTCGGCGAAAAGAGCATGCGCCAGCCTGAAAAGTGATTAGCATCATCGGATGAGCGTGGTGCGCTTACATCCCGCGCCACGGGAGGAGACGCCGCTTGCAGGGTTGTATCTGGGTCTGAACCTCCATCGGCAGGCGGCGGATGGCGAGGTGTTTATTTATTCCAACTACATTGCCAGCGTGGACGGACGGATTTCCCTGCGCAACGGGGGTCGCGGGCAATATATCGTTCCGGAAACGATTACTAATAAACGCGACTGGCGTTTGTATCAGGAGCTGGCGGCGCAGTCCGGCGTGATGATTACTTCAGCCCGTTATTTCCGGCAACTGGCCAGGGGAGAGGCGCAGGACTTATTGCCGGTGGGGAAGTCGCGGGATTATGCCGATTTACCGGGCTGGCGGCGTTCTGAAGGTCTGGATGCCCAACCTGCGGTTGCGATTGTCAGTAACAGTCTGGATATTCCGACGAAGGCGCTGGACAGGGTGCATGACCGGGATATCTATGTGTTCACCACAGAGCAGGCGGACCCTGTACGGGAAATGGCGCTGAGGCGTCATGGCGCTCACGTCATTCATGCCGGTAGTTCTGAAGGCGTGAACGGTGGTACGCTCAGGCGGAAGCTTGCCGGGTTGGGGTTCTCCAGCGCCTGCATGATTGCCGGACCGCAAGTCCATGGAATGCTAATCAGAGCCGGAGCGCTGGATCGGCTGTTCCTGACCACGCGCCATGCATTGCTCGGTGGCGACGCCTTTCATACAATCCTGCAAGGCGCGCTGCCAGCACCCTCCCGTCTTGAACTTCAATCCCTGTACCTGGATGCGGAGTCAGACAGCCCGCAGATGTTCGCGCAATATTCCCTGTGCTGAACTCGTGGTTGAGGCGTTGGCATGGTGGTTCCATGGAGCGAAATTCAAGCTCGGACAAAAAGGCCGCAGGCCGT
>CAYOUW010000184.1:0-2579 GCA_964407235.1 uncultured Zetaproteobacteria bacterium
ACAGAGAAAACAAACATGATCCTAAGCAGTCAGAGGAACCCATCTACTCGACCCTACCGATTAGCTTTATAAACGGCTATGCGCTTGAATCTGCACGAAAATTCGCCGACGAGTTGCGGGTCAAGTGAAGCGCCTTGTTAGAAACTTTTTCAATATATTGATCGATGAATTTTCTTTTATATATGAGAATATATGATGGGTGGTGGATGGGGACAAAAGAACAACCGTCAATTTCAAATGCGTTATACTCGAAGCTATTATCCAGTTTTGGTAACTTATGGCCATTACGTTTTAGAACAAATTCAGCCACCTGTCGGCCTAACAAGAATACAGCGAGAGGATTTAATAATGAAATTTCGTTATTAAGGTGTTCAAGGCACTTTCCCATCTCTTTAATAGTAGGGTATCGAATTTTTTCATTTCGCAAAGGCAAACACTTTACCAGATTAGTTCTGTAACATACCGTTCTAGCACATTTCTTCTCTATGCTTGAAACTACGCTACCGGTTTTTGTGTCATCGCTCACCGGTACACTACTTTTTATATCATCAACTTTGACAGCAGATAACCCGACCCAAAATATATCAGCATGGTTGCGTTTGACGTCCCTACCAACAAGAGGGTGTTGATTTTTATATAATTGACATTTTTGGCATTCGGTGATGGTGTGCCTCATTATTTCGTAGACCCAGTTAGTTTAAATTGTTTGTCATAGAGATGTATTGTGTGAGAATATCGTCTCCCTCTGAGGAGTAATTGCCACTTTTGAAATTAAATTGCTCTCTACCTATCGAATTGTTTAATTCGTCGTCAGGGGAAATATTCTCTAAAACTTCTAACACGTCGTGATTAGAATCTAATATCCTCTTATACATGATTGTGCCATGATAAGGACGAAATTTAAAAACGCTTGGCCTAAAACACACATTATATTTTAGAGACTCTTCTTTCAAGAACAATGCTAATTCATAGGTTTTTTTAAAATCATCCTCGGTTTCGTCAAGAAATCCGAAAATAAAATATCCTTTAACGTTAATCCCAGCACATAAAAGCATTTGAACGGTTGTTTTTATGTCATTAACACTGTTTTTTTTGTTAATTAAATTCAGGATTTTCTCTGATCCTGACTCTATTCCAATAGATAATTCATATAAACCACTATTAATTAGATTATGTAAATCAGGGATGTCACACATTTTAAATGTTTTTATATGAGCCATAGCCCGCCATTTTAAATGAAATTCTGAAAAAATATTAATAGCATTGTCAATTGTTTGTTTATCCCTCAAAAACAGATCATCTAATATACGTATTGATTTCAAATTGTCATAAATGCTAACAAGCGATTTGATCTCAGCAACAACACTTGCATTGCTTTGAAGCCTTACCGATAATGTTTTATTTAGTGATTGCGCTGCTGAGCAATAGGCACAGTTGTATATGCAGCCTCTACTTGTGATAATATTTGCTTCTAACAAACCATGCACATTTACACTTGGTTCTCCGTCAAAACAATCTCTGTTTGGGGCTATAGCTGAAATATCTTTATTAAAATACTGAGAGTCCCTACCAACCTTGAAAAACATTCTGCTCTTTTTATACTTATTAGGCTGCTCTTTTATTGAGCCATTAAGTATATCTTTCAGGATCAACTCTCCATCGCCATAAACTACATAAATATTGTTATTGGTTCCCCAGGAAAATATATGCTCATAAAGGGTTCTGGTGGAAATACCACCAATAACAAAATCTACTTTTCGACTGACACCCTCGACTATCTTTTTAACTATATGGTAGTTTGTTGTGAAAATATTTATTCCAACAAAGCTGTGTTTTGATTCGTCAATAATATTGATTAAATTGTCTGGAGTCATATTTTCCAGAATGGCATCTACTAATTCACATTGGATTCCATCATTGATTAAAGACGAATAAATTATGCCTAACCCCAAAGGAGGCAAAAGATCCTCTTTTTTTGTGTTGTATTTTGTATCGAATATAGGTGAATTGATTAGAAGCATGTTTTTCATTTCCGGTTTCTAACGTTCCAGCTCAGCCGCTGCGAAACCGCGTAGCGGTTGCGCGGTCGGCTGCAGCGCGATGTTAGGGGGTTTTTTGTTGTTTACAAGCAACCACTATATTCCGAGTAATGACGGAGCCCCCATAGGCACCAAACTGGTTGGCGGAAATCGTGAACCCCCTGTCACCTGATTTAGAAAGCACGTCATAACCACGAGCGCCACAAATTTCTCCAGCCTTTTTGTAACAAGCACCCCAGTCCAATACTTCACCGGAACACGAAATAGAGTAGCCGACACGACCATCTGCCGTATAAGTTTTACTTGCGGTAGCGCAGCTAGACAACAAAAACAAGGTTACGGAAGCGATGGAAAGAATAATCAATAATCGCATGGTTTTTACCCCCTAACGCCTAGTTCACCAGACCGAAAAGTTTCGTGCCTTTTGTGGCATTATAGCGAAGCGCCACAAAAGGTGCGTAACTTTTTGGGTCTGCGTGCAACTTTTTGTTGGACGAAGCCGCTACGCGGAGAAACGCCTCGGTATCTGATTCGCGATAA
>CAYOUW010000185.1:0-2566 GCA_964407235.1 uncultured Zetaproteobacteria bacterium
CAATTTTACACGCTGTTTAACAGGATTGCGCTGTTCACCACCGACTTGTCGCTCTCTGTCACGCAAATGATCGAATTTTATGGCGCACGCTGGAAAATCGAATCAGGATTCAAGGAGTTCAAGCGTGATATTGGTGCCGGTAACAGTCAGACTCGCAATGCCCAATCCGTCATGAATCACCTGAATTTCTGCATGATGGCTGTAACGGTCACATGGCTCTATGCTATCAAACTGGAAAACACGATTGATCGTCGGCACATGGTGCGAGGAAGAAATAGTTTCGCATTCTCGGATGTCCGGCATATCATCGCCAAAGCTGCTTTGGACGATGATTTTGACCGGCTTTGCACAAAAAAAAGCAAACCCGATCAAAATATCCCCGTCGCCGCTTTACTACGGATGGTCGCTTGAATGATTTCAGTGAAACTTCAGTATATAACTGTTCGGCAGCAAAACACATAGGGTAAGGTGAGGCACAAAGACATGAACACAAAACAATTGATTAACGAGGCAGTATCTCTCCCCGTAGAGGAGCGAGCTTTGGTGATTGACTCACTGCTACGTAGTCTCAATCAGCCAGAATCAGAAATAGATAAAAAGTGGGCAATTGTAGCGAAACACAGACTTGAAGAATTAAGGTCAGGTGCAGTGCAAGCAGTGCCAGGGCAAGAAGTATTTAAGAAAATATGGAACAGATTTGAAAAATGAGCTTCTCATTTCACCCAGAAGCAGAAGATGAACTTAATGATGCCATCGACTACTATGAGGAAATAGAGTCTGGACTTGGATATGACTTTGCATTGGAGATTCACTCAACGATTAAGCGAACAGTTGAATTTCCAAAGGCATGGGCCTTGGTTGAAGGAAAAATCAGGCGATCTTTGGTAAAACGATTTCCATACGGAATCCTTTACTCCGAAGAACGAGAAGGAATATATATCGTCGCAGTTATGAATCTTCATCGCGAGCCGAATTGTTGGAAGCATAGAAAATGAAGAGCCGAACAAATCGCTCCACCCGACCAAAAACCGCTACGCGGTTTTCGGCAGGTGAGCTTGGGCGTTGGATTTGCGAATAGGATAACGAATATGTTTGGCAAGAATGCAAAGCAAATTACACCCGACGAAGACTTGGCTGAGTCTGTAGAGGAAGACACCAAAGAAGCTCAACGCAGATATTTGGTTATTGGGTCATCCGGATACCGCGGTGTTGACTCCGTTGACTGGAAATCAAGCTCCTTGCCAAACATTGTCGACTATGACACCGCGATAATTGATGTTCGTTCTCTTGACGACGAGACTCTCAAGGCTGTTTCGCATGATTTTCTCGTGGAGATAAGAAAGCAGCTTATCCGCCTGTTGGATTCTGACGGTGAAATCATCGTTCTTACGGATTTTCGACGTACTGACCATCGACCTGATAGCTATCCAGAGCGGATTGACAATTATGAATGGTGTCCCATCGATATTGGTATAGCCGACGAGAGCGGGGAGACCATTGTCGTCAAGGACTCACGTCTTAAGGGTTATCTCAGCAAGCTAAAGGACTGGCCCTACTACCTTTTCATACCGAACAAATGTCTCCGTCGAGAATTAACCAGCTACTACGGTTCGACGTACGACACTAAGTACGCACTACCTCTCCGCCCCTTGCTGGCAAACCGCTACGATAAGGTTTTAGCCGGAACATGCCGGATAGAAGTACGACGTGAAAGGGCTGAATCAGGTGGATACTCAACTTACAAGACGTATCCAACCGACCCCGACAAAGTAAGTGGAGAGATAGTGCTTCTCCCGCTTCTATCTGACTTTGACCCTAAACAGGCAGTTGCTCTTGTTCTTGAAGAGTTAATGGGGACTACCGTACGAGCAGAGGCGCCTGATTGGGCCGACTCTATTGATGTGCCCTGTGTGGAAGACATAAGCATGGACATCGTTACTCGAAGAAAGGGCATATCTGACCTATTTAGTGAGATAGAAGAACTGGATGCAAAACGACGTGAACTTTTGGATTTTAAGCGTCTTCTATTCGCTTCCGGCACAGATTTGGAAGAAGTTGTCGCTAGGTCGCTGACCTCACTCGGTGGAATAGTCACCCCGGCAAAGTATGGTGAAGAGGAATATATCCTTGAATTTAAAGGGCAAGAGCACCTAGTAGAGGTCAAAGGTGTTAGCAAGAGCATCACCCTTGGTCACCTGAGACAACTCAATGACTATTTACTGAAATATGAGGAGGATACTGGCAGAGAATGCAAAGGTATCCTTTTTGGGAATGCTTGGCGACACCTCCCGCCGAATCAACGAGGTACCAAGGACAAACCCGAGTTTCCAGACAATGTAGTCAAACGAGCAACCCAGTGGCAAATATGTCTCGTGTCATCCACAAGTTTCTTTGCAGCCTTTTTGAGCCATCTCGGTGATACATCGCGTGCAAAGACCATCCTCAAGTGCCTCACAAGTGCGGATGGTGTCGCATGCTTAGCGGTAGAGGACAGCCAGGAGAAGGAAATCTAACGAAGCGCTCCACCCTACCCAAAACCGCTGCGCAGTTTTCGGCTGGTGAGCTT
>CAYOUW010000186.1:0-2386 GCA_964407235.1 uncultured Zetaproteobacteria bacterium
AGTGCAACAACTGGAGTTTGATCTGGTGCTGTTCGCCTCCAGCCTCATCGACTACGACTACATCATGGGGCTGATCGCCAAATCCACCCAGCAAGGCGGCAAGCAGAAAATGACACTGGATCAGATCATTGAAATGATCAGCGCTCACGCCAACCTGCACGAAGAACGCGACGATATAAAAGCCTATCTGGAAGCCAACCGCGAAAAGTTAAACGCCGGCAGTTTTACCGACAAAGACATCCGCCAAGGCTATGAAGCCTTCAAGGCGCAAAAGGCTGCCGAGGTGTTAAACCAAATCGCCCAGAATCACGGCCTACAAAGCGATACCCTGCAAGCCTTTGTTGATCGCATTATGGATCGAATGATCTTCGACGGCGAACAACTTACCGATCTATTGGCACCGCTGGAACTGGGCTGGAAAGCGCGGCGCGTAGCAGAACTGGCATTGATGGAAGAGCTGTTGCCGTATTTGCAAAAGCTGGCTGAAGGGCGGCAGGAGATTTCTGGGTTGAATGCGTATGAGTGAGCAGGAGAAAAAGATGTTGGTGCCAGCTTTGCGGTTTCCTGAGTTTCGAGGTGAGGGAGAGTGGGAGGAAAAGAAACTGGGTTGCATAGGTAAAATTATTACAGGAAAGACTCCAAGCACAAAGAATAAGGTGCTTTGGGAAGGTGATGTTTTGTTTATTACCCCAACTGATATTTCTGAAGAGAATAAATACCAACTAAATACTCAACGGTATGTTTTAAAAACAAAAGACACGAAGATATTGCCTATAGGTACTATCGTTTATACATGTATTGCCTCGATTGGAAAAATAGCTATAACCACAAAAATTAGCACGACCAATCAACAGATTAATTCTGTCATTGTGAAAAATAGCATTAACAATGAGTTTGTTTATTATGCACTTGTTAATTTAACGCCATGGATTAAATCAATTCCAGCAATATCAACCCTGCCAATTATTAATAACTCAGATTTTTCTGAGTTTTCTCTAAAAATTCCAGAAGGCTTAAAAGAACAACAAAAAATCGCCGATTGCCTGTCATCCCTCGACGTGCTGATCACCTTGCAGACCCAAAAACGCGACGCCCTCAAAGCCCATAAAAAAGGCCTGATGCAGCAACTCTTCCCCGCCGAAGGAAAAACCCAGCCCAAACTGCGCTTTCCTGAGTTTCGGGGGGATGGGGAGTGGGAGGAAAAATCACTGGGCGATGTATGTATTCATTTCAAAGGTTTTGCTTTCAAGTCACAATATTATACTGCTAGTGGCAGACGGATAGTAAGAGTTTCAGATATGGGGTTTGACTATATTAAGAATGAAACAAGTGCTATTTATATTAAAGAAGATAAAGCTAAATTATATGAAAAATGGAAGTTAATGAAAGATGATTTAATAATAACTACTGTAGGATCTAAGCCGCCAATGTATGATTCTTTAGTTGGGAGAATTATAGTTGTTGAGTTAAAAGATGAAGGTTCATTGTTGAATCAAAATGCTGTTTGCTTAAGAGCAAATAAAAATATTGAACAAGGTTTTTTAAATATTTTGTTTAGAAGACAAGAATATATTTCATTTATTGAATCTATTATTCGAGGAAATGCAAACCAAGGATCAATTGCTTTAGTAGACTTATTTAAATATATAATCTTGCAGCCTAAACCAAAAGAACAACAAAAAATCGCCGATTGCCTCTCTTCCATCGACGCGCTGATCACCGCCCAATCCCAAAAAATCGACACCCTCAAGTCCCATAAAAAAGGCCTGATGCAGCAGCTTTTCCCGGCAATGGATGATGGCTGCATGGATGCAGGCGGTAGAGCGACGCAGGATGCCAAAGTCGAGGTGTCGCATGAGTAAAATACAGCCGCAGAAATCGCAGAAAAGCGCAGAAAGAAAAAAATTAATTTTCTGCGTCCTTCTGCGTTTTCTGCGGCAAAAAAAACACTAAAGTAGTGGCCCAATGAACTCCCAGAAAAGTGCAGAATTTCTTTACAAGGAAGAAAGTTATGCCATCCGTGGTGCTGTCTTCGAGGTTTATAAAGAAATGGGTTCAGGTTTTTTGGAGGCCGTTTATCAGGAATGCCTTGATAAAGAATTCACTCGGCAGGGCATTCCTTTCACCGCACAAACACAATTAAACTTGGCCTATAAAGGTGAAACTCTGAAACAAATCTACGTCCCGGATTTCATTTGCTACGGCAAGATAATCATAGAAATAAAAGGTGTAACAAATCTTATACCAAAGCACCGTGCGCAGCTCCTAAATTATATGAAAGCAACTCACATCAAGCTGGGTTTCCTGGTTAATTTTGGTCACTACCCTCAGGTGGAAATCGAACGGATGGCCAAATCATGTTGATCCATTCAAATATTTTTCTGCG
>CAYOUW010000187.1:0-2369 GCA_964407235.1 uncultured Zetaproteobacteria bacterium
ACTTTGTCCCTTATATCAAACGGGCGTTTGTCCAGTTCCCGCTGAACCAGCACATGGGATAGCAAGTGGATTTGAAGTTTTAGTACTTTTACCTGTAACGGTAGCTGGGGTTGTCCTGTACAAATCCGCCTTTCTGCGCTACTTGCCTATTGTCCTAATTACAGGGTTGCTGCTTTCTTTGCTCGCAGCACTTGCTTGGTTTACGACAAAAAATATAAGTGCTTATGATCTGATATTGAATCTCCTGCGCTGGATATCCATGTCTGTGATTTGCTTGACGATCTTTTCTAGTCTGAACGCACTGGAATTTATTACTGCTTTGAAGTGGATGAAGGTGCCCGGCCGAATTGCGATTGCTTTGGGCGTTAGTCTAAGGTTCTTCCCTGTTGTTGCACATGAGGCTTCGAGAATCGTAACAATACAGAAACTCCGCTTTTCTCGCAGGCAGAATCTAGGGACTCTAGCACAACTCTACAAATTGGTTGAAGCTGTTGTTCCCGGCCTGTTTGTCTCAACACTGAGACAGGTAGAGAATATTAGCTTGTCAATTCTCACCCAGGACATTGAGCGTCGAACACAGAAGCACCTGTTTCCTCCTTTGATTCGTTTCGATTATTGGCTGATACTGCTTTTTGTATTAATACCTATAGCTATTATTGCATTTCATTATTGGGGCTCTTCAATGCTTTCATACGGTAATTAGGATGGTCGGTTTTGGGCATCACCGGACACAGTTCACAGGCTTTGATACCTTGACATTTAGAGGTGTTCCGTCGGCCTGTCTGCGAGGGTGGTGACGGTTGATTCGAGGATAATTTTTGCTCAAATCATCGCTTGAACGTGGATTGGATTCAGTAATTTTGGCATCACAATGACTACAGAGCCACTTGCAAAACGCATGAAGGTTTAGCAAGAAGTCATCAATGTTGGTGCGCGGCGAAGCTTAACTTCCGATACTCAAGCACGGTGACGCCCCTGCCGGGAACGGTGCCTGGTCTTGCTTCGCGCCTTTCATGAGTTGACGGAGGGTTCACCCTGTGATGTCCGAAAGTATTACCCTGTATTCAATGGAGTACGTGTATGAATACTATCCAAAAACTGATCACTGAAAAGAAGGGGCTTCCCGAGTCCTCAGCCTGGTATCTGAATGACCTGGCTGAGGCAAAGGGGCGGCAGCAAATGTATATGGTGCAATCGCCACAGCGATTGAAAGCGTTGCGTGAGCATGCGTTGATCGAAAGCGCGGTGTCCTCCAATCGTATTGAGGGAGTCCATGTTGACCCCAAGCGGGTCAATGCCGTTATCCTTGGGCGGGCGCTGTTGAGAGATCGTGACGAGGAAGAGGTGCGCGGCTATCGCGATGCGCTGAATCTGATTCATCAGGATTATCAATCCCTGGGCGTTTGCGACGCTGTTTTGTGCCAACTGCATAAACTGGCGCGCGGTTCGGTTTGGGATGCCGGGCAGTATAAGCAGAAGGATGGCGATATCATCGAACACCTGCCGGGCGGAGGATCGCGCATTCGTTTTCGTACTATTCCGGCAGCGCAAACTGCGCATTACATGAATACGCTATTGCATGATTGGCAGGATTGCATGCGGGATCGTGCTCTGCTTCCTTTGGTCGCTATTGCTGCCTTTAATCTGGACTTTCTTTGCATTCATCCATTCCGCGATGGTAATGGACGCGCCTCACGGTTGTTGCTGCTGTTGCAAAGTTATCAATCGGGTTTTGAGGTTGGACGATATATCAGCCTGGAACGATTGATCGAGGAAAATAAGGAACGGTATTATGAAACACTGGCGTTAAGCTCGGATGGATGGCACGAAGGTAAACACGATCCATGGCCATACATCAATTATCTGCTGTATATTCTGAAATTGGCATACAAGGAGTTTGAGGAGCGCTTCGCCTCAACAGGCGCAGCCCGGGGCGAAAAAACAGAGATTATTCGCAAGGCGGTTGCCGGGCAGCAACTACCTTTTTCGATTGCCAGCCTTGAACTGGTTTGCTCAGGCGTTAGTCGGGATATGATTCGTAATGTACTGAGAGGCATGAGGGATGAAGGTGAAATTGTGTGTATGGGTCGCGGGCCAGGTGCGAAGTGGCAGAGAACAAAGTGAATCTGAGAAAAGAGGTAATATCTCTAAAACAGGGTAATAGAGAGGGTAATGCCTCTGTGGCGAAGTATGATATTAACATAATGTTTGCACAATAACTTATAAATTGTTGTTGTGCGGTAATGATGTTATCAATAACAGACTTTCAGCATGGAATATATTGCTTCTGGAAATTCAGGGGACACAATACCTATTTTTTGCAAGTTTCGCATGATTGTCTTATGGTTTGTCCATGGCGCGATTGGCGA
>CAYOUW010000188.1:0-2362 GCA_964407235.1 uncultured Zetaproteobacteria bacterium
CACGATCAACTTGCTACGAACATGACGATCGAGGCGCTTGTTCAACGGTTTGGTTGTGATTGATCCGGATTGTGGTTAAGGCTCAGAGTAAACCAGCACCACCGACCCGTTTGATCCATAATGGGTGGCCGGTTTGCGACCATTCGTTGCCGATGCTCCTTTCGAGACGGTTATGCATGCGGCTCCAGGGATTGAGTAAAAACCCACAAATCCTGAATTGTCACATCATTTTTGTGAAAAGGAATCAATGATCGGGCAGGCGGGTTGGTCCGACGTTTCGCACTGGCGGATCATGGCGCTCAGTGATTTGGCTACCGACTCAAGGTCGGAGATGCGTTTATGCACATCGATGAGTTTGTGTTCAGCGAGTTCCCGAACATCGTCGCAGTTCTTTTCATCCAATTGTAGCAGCGCGTGAATATCCTTGAGTGAAAAGCCGAGTTTCTTGGCGCGGCGGATGAAACGCAATCGGGAAAGATCATCCTGATGATAGCGGCGAATTCTACCGAGAGGCTTTGTTGGCATGCACATCAAGCCTGTGCGCTGGTAGTAGCGGATCGTCTCGACATTGACTTCGGCTGCTTTGGCAAGCTGGCCGATGGTCAGGAAATTCGGGGATCTAACCGGATTGTTTTTCATTGTATGCCTTCCAGTCGCTTAACGAGTGGAACTCAAGCCCCAGAGGTTTGAGGCGACCGTCGTGGATGTCGTAGATGACGCCGATGACATTGACTTCCTGCCCGCGTTTCCACGCTTCCCGGACAATGGTGTTGCGGCAGATGTTATGCACCTGCGCTTCAACGTTGAGCTCGGCCAGCCGATTCCAGCGCGCATCATCATCCAGCGTATCCAGTTCCCGGGCATAGCGTTGATAGACAAAGCGAACCTGATCCAGCCACAAATCGATTGGCTGGATGCCGCTATGCTGCATCGCCGCATGTACGCCGCCACACTGGTAGTGACCGCAGACCACAATATTGGGCACCTTGAGTTCGTCAATCGCATACTCAAGCACGGCCAGGCAGTTCAGGTCATTGGTGGCAAAGATGTTGGCAATGTTGCGATGAACGAAGATCGAGCCCATCGGCAGGCCGATCAGTTGGTCGGGTCCAACCCGTGAGTCCGAACAGCCGATCCACAGCACCTCCGGCTTTTGGTCGGTGACAATACGGGAAAAGAAGCCCGGATCCTGCTCCTGGATATTTTCGGCCCACTCGCGGTTACGGGCCAGCATCTGCCTGATGGTTGTCATGAGCGCAGGTTAGCCTAGCAATGCTTCAATTTCTTCATGGGTGTAACGGCGGGGCAGGCGCGCACCCATCCGCGAGACAATTTGTGCGGCCGCATGGCTGCCAAGATGTCCGGCCTGATGCCAGGATCGGCCATTGGTGATGCCATAAAGTACGCCCGCGGCATACATGTCGCCGGCACCGGTGGTGTCCACCGCATCCACTTCCGCACCTTCAACGGGAATGACTTCACCCTCGTGCATAATGATGGAGCCCTTCCTGCCCAGCGTCAGCGCTACATTCTTTGCATGTTTATGGATTTCTCGGGCGCATTCGATGGGATCGTCAAAGCCCGTGAGTGCACGGGCTTCCTGTTCATTGCAGAACAATAAATCCACGGGCCCTTCGATCAGTTTGCGAAATTCATCCCGGCACAGGTCAATGAGAAAGGGATCGGATACGGTGAGTGCCACTTTTACACCCTGCTGTTTGGCCAATTCAATGGTTTTCAGTGCGGCAGCTTTGGTGGACTCGCCGGTAAACAGATAGCCCTCGACATAGACATATTGTGCCTTGCCGATCGCTTCGACATCAATGTCTATCTCAGACAAGGTGCTGGAAACACCGAGGTGCGTCAGCATAGTTCGCTGGGCGTCCGGTGTGATCAGTACGACACAGTTGCCGGTTTGTCCGAAGCCCCTGTCCACCGCCAGCGTTACCCCAAGTTTATGCATTTCAGTCTGATATTGCATGCCGAAGTCATCATTCCCTATTTTGCAGGCATACGAAGTGCTTCCGCCAAAATCGGCAATACCGACGATGGTATTGGCAGCAGATCCACCTGAGCACTGGTGAACGTTGTGTTCGGCGAGCGCCTCCAGCACATATTTCTGCTGTGCTTCCTCAACCAGTGTCATCACGCCTTTTTCCACACCGATTGAATCGAGAAATGCATCCTCGCATTGCAATTGCAGGTCCATAATGGCGTTGCCCACGCCGTACACATCGTATGTCATGTTGATTCCTTTTATCTATTATTAAAGGTGTATCGCAGCTTTGGCCAACTGTTCATCAAGCGTGATCAGTTCAGCAGTGAGTTTCTGCGCCAGCCATAAATATGCCGCATCATAAAC
>CAYOUW010000189.1:0-2352 GCA_964407235.1 uncultured Zetaproteobacteria bacterium
TAGGGCCAGAATAATTACATTGTAGTTCAACGTCAACGCCCCATGACGGCAGCTATCGGGCAGGAGTTGAGCAGATTCTGTCTAATTCGCTTCGTCCGCAGGACGTAAGCGATATTAGGCGGAATTCTGCTCGAACGATTTGATAGGCGGAACGCGATAGCGAGCCGACTATCAAGTCGTTCGAGTGTAGCGAAGCGGAACTCAACTCCTGCCCGATAGGCAGGATGCGCGATAGCGCGTTCTGCCTATCGTTTTGCATCAGGGGCGCGAAGCGTCCCTTGGATGCTTTTGTTAGCACTTATGTGTTTCAAATGAGCCGCTTTCCTTATTGGATAAAGAATCTGCGTTCTCGTTTGAATATACGTCTTCGCTTCATCATGCTGCAACACCTGATACAACCGCCTCTGACTTTTCTGCTCTTATTGCCTCGACTTTTTTGCCATCACATTCAAATTCAGCGATGCTCTTATTGCCTATCTGTTTTTACTGCTTGTGCTAACGCCAAGGATCAACGGCGCGTTTAGCGTCCGATGAATCCGTTTGTTAGTGCTTTGGCGTTTCAAGTTATCCGATTTCCTCGTTTGAGAGAAAATCTGCATTTTGGCTTGAAAATACTCCCGCACTCCATCGTGCTGCAACATTTGATATAACCGCCTCTGGTTTTTCTGCCCTTTTTGCCTTGAAAATACTCTCGCACTCCACCGTGTTGCAACATCTGATATAACCACCTCTGGTTTTTCTGCTCTTTTTGCCTTGGCCTTCTTACTATCACATTCAAATGCAGCTATGCGCTTATTACCTATCTGTTTTTTTACTATTTTGCACTAACGACCCAAATGAGGAGCGGGAGCGCAGCGAGCGTCCCTCTCGATTTGACTGGTTAGCGGTTTTCTTTTTGGCACTTAGAAACCTCTTGACCGTTGCTAATTGAATAACCACATTCATAAGCAACAAGAAAAGAACCTTTATCTTGGCTCTTAAAATGAGCCTTTGCTTCTGCATATTCAAGGGTTGGCTCTTCACATGTAGGGCAAAAATAACTTATAGACATACCTGATGTATGCAGAATCATCTTTTGCATTCTCTCATACATTTCCTTTGCATCGGTCAATTCTGATTCTTTTTCTTGAATGAGCTCTGTATTAATAGCTTTATCTTCATTCAATCTTTTTATTTCTGAAGAAAGACCAAAAACTCTTTTTTCAAGGTTAACGGATAGTATATCAGCCCCATTCATTGAAACATTATGATTAATATGCTCTATCTGTTTCTCAAGAAGCTGAATTGTAGCCTCTTTATTTTTAACAAGCAGGCGATAAAGCACAAATATTGCTCCAACAAAAGAGACGATGGTTATTAGTTGTCCATACAGTAATATTTCTATATTCATCTTACCCTTATTCGTTAGCTTTTTATTGCACTAACTTACGGTAACCTTTTAGCAGTGTAATAGTTGCCGTTTTTACTCCAAAATTCAAGTTCGTTTCTTTCATTAATAATGAAATATTCACCAAAACCATTGCCGTTTTTATCATCGATTCTTTTGCCTCCACGATGGCTACGTTCGACCATTTCTTGTATCCCTGAACTGCCATCGGAGTAAGCACTTTCTAAAAATAGTTTTTTATTTTTATAGAATAATGTCATTTTCGCCCCTACACCGGGTCTATCGTCCAGCCATGAACCAATGATATTTCTTTTAGAATTGGTTGCAGCCTTTTTTGTTAATGCCCTTTCGTCTTCTATGGAAAGCCCAATGATTCTAACTTCAAGATTTGGGTTAAAATTGGTTGTTGCCCAATACCCTTGGTTTTTATCCTTACCCGCGAGGAAGTAGCCAATAAACGTTCTTTGGTAGGATTTCGTATCTCTCTGTTTAAGATCAAGAGCGATTTCTTTCAATACAGTACTACTTACTTTTTTATTTAGAATAACTTCAATGCTTCGCTTGATGTCGCGCTTCTTTACATCTTTTATTACATTGTAACTAATGTCATCGGGAATTTTTACTCCTGATGAGGGTTCTTCCCCACAACCAAAAAGCAAGAATGAAATTGCAAATAAAACTATAAACCTGTACATCACTACCTCCTTTAAAAGCTAACGGGCAGGAGTTGAGCAGATTCTGTCTAATTCGCTTCGTCCGCAGGACGTAAGCGATATTAGGCGGAATTCTGCTCGAACGATTTGATAGGCGGAACGCGATAGCGAGCCGACTATCAAGTCGTTCGAGTGTAGCGAAGCGGAACTCAACTCCTGCCCGATAGGCAGGATGCGCGATAGCGCGTTCTGCCTATCGTTTTGCATCAGGGGCGCGAAGCGTCCCTTGGATGCTTTTGTTAGCACTTATGT
>CAYOUW010000190.1:0-2338 GCA_964407235.1 uncultured Zetaproteobacteria bacterium
CTTCTCCTTTCTGGAGAGAAACAATATCCTTGAATCTACCTTAAGAACCTGTCCTGAATTTGGGGTCCACTATAATCCTGGTCTGACCAGATTTATTCCATGGGTTGAGACTTCTTTATGTGGTGCTATAATGAGCATCACATATAGCACTGGAGGTAAGTTCTGTGAATACGATACCTGCTCTTGAAATTAAGCGTCGTGGCATCTCGATCATAGATGACCAGATTGAATTAGGGCCTGTTCATGTTATCAAGAATAATCGGCCACAATATGTAGTGATGACAGAAGACCGGTATCAGAGCATGTTGGAAGAGATGAATGATGCATGGGAATTGCGTATAAAAGTCTCTCTTGGAGAGGCCGTTGCCGGGCAAACGCGACAGGGAACAGCAGGCGAATTGATTCATGAAATCTTTTCCGCAGATTGATGTATCACCTTGAGTGGACGCCAGCTTTCATAAAGGCGGCTAAACGATTCGCAAAACGGCATCCTGAACTGAAACAAAAAACTGCAATTGCTTTGCTTGCCCTGGAGCAGGATCCGTTTCAAGCGTCACTCAAGCTGCATGGGCTTGGAGGTAAACTTAAAGGTCTACATGCCGTTAGAATCACTTACAGCTATCGTATTACCTTGATGCTGAAAATAAGCGAGCATGTGATTACCTTGCTGGATATTGGTGACCATGATGATGTTTATAGGTGATTCTTGGGATTGATTTGGTCGAGAGTACCAGTTCCTTTCCTTAAAGATAGCGGGGTCAAAAAGATAGCGGGGTCAGGTCTTGTTTGGCGCATTTTGGGGGAATCACGCAACCTTGTGTTCCAGAAATCGAACCCGATTTTCTTATCAGCCCAAAGCTATCACGATAGCCAGCATACGGTTCAAGGCCGTGATTTCCGTCTCGGCTAATCGCCCGGTTCGGAGACAGTCACGATATTCCCACGCTGCATCAATCTCTCCAGTCAGCAGCATGTTCAATAAACGCCATGGTATCTCGGTCTTCAGCGGTTCCTTCGATCAAGGCCAGTTGATTCCCCATCTCCTTGGCAAAACCAAGGTGCTTTGTATCGGGCACCCATATCCGCAACTCCTTCATGCCTTGCGCCTTACGCCGGGCGCGGAAGCGTTGGATACGCGTTTCATCGCTATGATGAGCATATCTCATAACCGTTACGCGCAACGCAGACGCCTGTTTACCCCAGGGCAATCGCATTAAAATTCCGTGTATTCCGTGGTAGAATAAGGGTTATGGTTTTCCCCTTCTATGATCGCTGGTTGGCATCACGGCTATTTTTGGGACGATGAAGAAACCGTCGTGAAACAGATTGCTGATTCCGGTGCAACGATATTTTTTGTCGCGATCGCTTCACCTAACCTGGACTATTCTATAAATCGCCGTGATGATCGCGTAGATCCTTTGTTCGCAACGGATTCCGAGGAAGGAGGCCGTAGCCATGCATACGGACGACCGGCGAGGGATTCGGTGCGGACAAAGGAACAAGCAAGGGCATGGCAGTATTTATGAGTAGCGCCTCACGCCGCTTTGCGTCCCCCAATCTGAGAATAACAAAATCAAGGGTAATCCCCCCATTAATAACCGCGGTTACAAGTAGAGGTTACGCAGCTAACGCCAATTTTTGAATGGGTTTTATGCCACCGATAGCCATACTAGGGCGTGCATTGTTGTACGTCCATAACCACCTGGTTGCGTGTTCCTGAACCTGCTTCATGCTTTTGAATATATGTTGTGCCAGCCAGTCGTATCGTACTGTACGATTGTAACGTTCGACATAAGCGTTTTGTTGCGGATTTCCAGGCTGGATAAAGTCCAGAGTGATGCCGTTCTTTTCAGCCCAGTCCTTGAGCGTTTGACTGATATATTAAGGGCTGTTATCACTGCGTATCCGCTTGGCTTCAGCGCTCACCGGAATTGACCCACCTTTGCTCAAAGAACTGACCCACCATTCCGAGTATTCCACTTCCTGCTCAACACATTGACCCTGGTACATATCCCTGATTTGGATTTTTGGTAAATTCAATAGCACGCTCTGATTTATTTCAGGGGGGTTGGCATGGAACCGAGAGATTGTTTGGGTTGCAAAAAGGCATTCCATCCTCGAGGGCAGTGTCCGAATCAAAAGTATTGTTCAATGCGTGGTTGCCAGCGGATGCGGAAGAGGCATTGGCAGCAGCAAAAGTTAAAAACAGATTCAACCTACCGGGAGAACCGGAAGGATGCACAGCAGCGATGGATGATCTCGCATCCAGAGTATTGGCGGCAATATCGAGCTGGACATCCTGACTATGGAAATTCAGGGGACACAATACCTATTTTTT
>CAYOUW010000191.1:0-2336 GCA_964407235.1 uncultured Zetaproteobacteria bacterium
GCGGCGAGGTATGTGGAGTTGAACCCTGTTCGGGCAAGGCTTGTTGAAAAAGCCGAGATATGGAAGTGGAGCAGCGCAAGGGCGCATCTTGCGAAGAAAGACGATGGTTTGGTGAAAGTTAGCTCCATGCTGGATCGGGTAAACGCTTGGTCAGACTTGCTGGCGAGTGATGACCGGGCGGTGTACGATGATTTTCGCAAGCATGAACGGACAGGAAGGCCGTTTGGCGATGATGTGTTTGTTGATCGGATTTCTCAACTGACCGGGCGTGAGCTTGCCATGAAAAAGCCGGGGAGAAAGAAGAGAATTGAGAAATAGGTATTGTGTCCCCTGAATTACCAGGTATTGTGTCCCCTGAATTACCCTGCTGTCCGGCAATGAAAAGCACTACCGTTTTTTGAAGATGTTAACGTTAGAAGGCTTTAAAGCATGAATCTCTTGTTTGTCATGCCATGCTCCTTCGTTTGAGTGTCTCAATTCCAACTGAAGCAAAACATAACCTTGACAAGTGCTGCCGAGCTATTATTGTGTACGGTAATACAGTACGTAAGGCGGCAAATTATGAATATTGTCAGTGTGAATCAGTTCCGCGAAAATCTAAAACGCTTTGTCGAGCAGACAGCCAGCGAGCATGAGCCGCTAAAGGTCTCGCGCAGAAATGGTGACGATTTTGTCGTCCTGAGTAGTGAAGACTGGGAACGTGAGCAGGAAACGCTGCATGTGTTGCAAAGTAGTCCTCTGATGCGGCAATTGACCGAATCCATGCAAACCCATGCCGAACGTTCCGGCTATCGCCCGAATGATGGGGACATGAATGAAATCCTTAGTGTTTGAAGGCCGCACTTGGGAAATTTACGAGCATTTGAGACAAACAGATAAAGTTATGCACCGGACTTTGTGCCGGGTTATCAAAGAAATACTGCGCAACGACCCGGCAAAGGGAACAGGAAAACCGGAAGCACTCAAACACAATCTGGCTGGCTTCTGGTCGAGAAGGATTTCACAGAAAGATCGTCTGATTTACCGCTTTGATGAACGCACAATTTATATTTTCGCCATCGGCGGCCATTATGTCAAGCCCCTGGAAAGATGATGAATGAAAATTAAGTGTATTTAGTAAACCGTCACCGTAATCCTGTAATCCCCGCGCTACATTTCAGGCTCATTTATGGATTGGAAAATACTCCCCGCAGAGTAGTGTTCGGCAGGCTACAACCTCACACCATGGTGTGAGGTTTAGATTGGGATAGGTGGCCGAATTCACTGGAATACGCAGAAATAAGCAGCTAAGGAAGAAAACTATGAAAACCGTAACTTTCCAGACAACGAGCAGAAGTATTTATTATAAGCAGTCGGCAAGAACTGAAGGCTCACTTGGGCAAGTTATCATGATGGGGAATGCGTATGGCGTTATGCCTTACCAAGAGCCGTTAGCAGAGGCGTTAAGCGGATCCGGCTTTGACATCTACTGGTTTCCATTTAATGGGCAAGCTGGAAGTGTTTCCGGCGAATTTTCCATACGCTCTGGTGCTCAGGACTTGGCTGAGGTTATTGAGTTTGTTCAAGACCATCGAGATGATTCTGAGAAACTTCCACATATCCTGGCGCATTGTGCGTCCGGTTTAATAACTATGGAATACTTAAAGAACATCCCGAAATCACTCGTTAACAAAGTGATCATATATGGACTATTGGCGCAACCCGGTCGTCTCCGGAGTAGAGCCGAGAAAAAGCTCGAACAATTAGGTGTCCGCTCGGGCCTTCATGAATGGGACTGGAATTACTCTGCCGAAGAAGCAGCTACCAAGCAGCCTAGTCTGTCCTTCCTGCTTTGTCATGCTGACGATGTGCTGAATCGTCGTCGCGCCTCACGAAATGAGCTTGAACAAATTCAGGCACAGATGCCCAACAGTACGATCAAGGTTTTTCACAAAGGATATGATCGTAGCTTAGATGCTATTCCAGCATACGCCTCTTTCTATACATCTTGGTTGATGGAACGGTAAGCTCGTGGGGTGAAAAGACTGTAGAGGATAGCAAATGTCTAAACTTCGAAAATGGGATTCTAAACGCAGAATAGAATTGCGGGATAAATATTCGGACTGTATTCGAAGCTTTTTTCTATGGAGTGCTATATTTGTATGGGTCTTGTGGCTAGTTGGATTCTTCTCCTTTAGTTCTCCTTCTCTACATTCAATAGTACAATGGGTTTTTGCCCCCCTTGGTTCAGTACGGTCGGAATCGTTAGATTATTATTTTACAGATCAAGTGGTACATTATTCAACTGAAGTTTCACCGTTTTTGAATGGGTTGGCAACGATGGCATACGAATCCAC
>CAYOUW010000192.1:0-2300 GCA_964407235.1 uncultured Zetaproteobacteria bacterium
GATTTGCCCTTTGCTGGTCAGTGTTGCGAGTGGCATAATATCTCCTTACTAATAACTATTATCCTTATAATATCGTAAGGAAAGTGAATATCAAGTATGACGATACTCAAATACCACCAGTCCTCCCCTGATGGTATGTGTCACTTTCCCGGTCATTTCCCTGCCATGCCACGGCGTATTCTTCGATTTGGAAAACAATTTGTTACGATCAAGCCTCCATGTAGCTTCAGGATCAAAGATGCAAACATCGGCGGATGCGCCTTCGGACAAGGTCCCGGCATCCAGATTCAGCAGTTTCGCTGGATTGCTCGTCATTTTTGCAAGCAGCTCAGGCAGTGACAACACGCCGTTGCGTACCAGCTCCAATGAGACCGGCAACATCGTTTCCAACCCCACAATACCGAAAGCAGCGCAGGAAAGCCCACAGCGTTTGTCGTCCTCGTGATGCGGCGCGTGATCGGTGGCAATGACCTCAATCGTGCCGTCGCGCAAACCTTCAATAACCGCCTGCCGGTCTTCTTCGGTGCGCAATGGAGGATTCATCTTGGCGTTGGTGTTGAACCCAAGCACCTCCTCCTCGGTCAGCGCAAAATGATGTGGCGCAGCCTCAGCCGACACCTTCAGCCCCTCGATTCTGGCCCGGTGCACCAGCTCCACCGCACCATTGGATGAAATGTGCGCAACGTGATAACGCGCATCAGCCAGCCTTGTCAGCATAATGTCGCGCGCCACCATATCGTCCTCGCCCTCGGCAGGCATGCCTTCCACGCCCAGTTGAGTGGAAATCCAGCCTTCATTGACGCATCCGTCCTGTGTCAGTTGCAGATCCTCCGCATGCTGAATAATGAGGAACCCGAAGCTGGATGCATATTCAAGCGCCTTGCGCATAACGCCGCCATGCCAGACTGGCATGCCGTCATCGGAAAAGGCAACTGCCCCGGCGCGTGCCAGTTCGCGCATTTCGGTCAGTTCCTTACCGTCGATATTCTTCGTTACCGCGGCAACGGGATATACATTGCAAAGGCCAATCTGGCTAGCGCGTTCAATGACTTGCCGGATCACACCTGCATGATCCAGCCGAGGCGTAGTATTCGGCATACAGCACATGCTGGTAACGCCACCGGCAACCGCAGCCTTTGAGCCGGACTCGATATCCTCTTTCCATTCCTGTCCCGGTTCACGCAGGTGGACATGCATATCCACCAGTCCCGGACAAACGATCAGTCCGCTGGCATCAATCTCCGTATTTGCCTTGCGTTGCTCTTTACCGACAGCGGCAATGCGCCCGTCTTTGATCAGGACATTGGCAATACCATCCAGCCCGTTGGCCGGATCAATGACGCGTCCGCCATGGATCAGCACATCCATCATAACAGCTTCCCCTGCGCCTTCATGGCCGCTTCGGCCTGCTCATGTTTTCTGCTGCGCCGCACAGGCTCCGTTTGGCCGCCGCCACACAGTGCCGTCAGTACGGCCATGCGTATGGCAACCCCGCATTCCACCTGATCAAGGATGTGGCTTCTGGCCGAATCTGCGACATCCGACGCAATTTCCACACCCCGGTTTATCGGCCCCGGATGCATGACCAGACAATCCTTGCCCGCCATATCCAACCGGCGGCGGTTGAGTCCGTAGGCTTCATGGTATTCCCGGAGAGAGGGGAAACAGCAGCTTGATGTCATTCGTTCGGTCTGCATCCGCAGCATGTAGAGCACATCGGAACCGGGGATCGCCGCATCGAAGTCGTGATACACATCGCAACCAAAACGTTCGATTGCAAGCGGCAACAGGGTTTTTGGCGCAACAACGCGTATGGAATATCCCAGTTTTTGTGCTGCCAGCAAGTGGGATCGCGCCACGCGGGAATGCGCGATATCGCCCACAATCGTCATAACTTTACCGCGCGGCGAATCCCACGCCTGTTTCAATACCAGTAAATCGGTCAAAATCTGGGTTGGATGCTCATGTGCTCCGTCGCCGGCATTCACGATGGATGTGTCAGGCAGGTAATCGGCGAGAAACTCACAGGTTCCGGCAATGGCATGGCGGATCACCAACACATGCGGTTGCATCGCGGCCAGCGTTTCGCCCGTATCCAGCAATGATTCGCCTTTCTTTGTCGCGGATGTGGACGCGGAAATATTAATCACGTCGGCGGACAATCGTTTTCCGGCCAGTTCAAAGCTGGTGCGGGTTCGTGTTGAATTTTCAAAGAAGAGATTGATGATGGTCTTGCCGCGCAGTGTCGGCGCTTTCTTGACCGATCGACGCGATAATTCGATAAACGAAGTGCCAAGATT
>CAYOUW010000193.1:0-2266 GCA_964407235.1 uncultured Zetaproteobacteria bacterium
CGGATAGGTAAAACCTCGTGCCAGGCGGATAGTGGTGATGTCTGTACTCCAGGCCTGATTCGAGTACATCACGGCGACTCTATAAAGCCGGTAGGGATGAGTCCGGCGCTCGGGCTGGGCCCGGCTGGTGTTGGGACCCGGCGCCAAGCCCATCAGCCGCATCAAGTGCTGCACGCGCTTGCGGTTGATGGCGTATCCCATTGCCTGCAAGAACACCCCATCCGGTGGCTGCCTTAGAAGGGCTTGGTGTGTGTATTGTTTGTCGAGCAGACGACAAAGTAGTCAATCGGCCTCGTCCGTTTCCTCGGGGTGGCGGCGAGCGTACACTGGCGTACTATAAGGGAGCTCCCCTTCCTTGCCCCACCGCTGTGGTGCGTGAGCAGATCGTTGTGCTACCCGATTTTCCGCAGCGGAAAGGGTAAGGGGAAATCCCTGTGGAGGGCAAAAGAGATTATTGCGTGGACTGAGAAATACGTGTTGCGTCCGGCGCCGCAAAGATGGAATACCTGAATCATCGTTGACATCCTCCCCGCCCTGAAGGACAAGGTTTTACAAAGCGACAGATAATTTTTGATTTGAATGGAGATGGATAGTAAAGTCAGCGAAGTTGGCTAATCCCTGAGTCGATCCTGATTCTGAATGTAATCACGTAAATATCGTAACTACTCAGCGTAGTTTCCATAGTATATAAACATCACGTGACAAAATCTGGCAGCTTTCCCTCAAATACAAGCTTCAGCGCATGGGATGCAGTAATGCCTTGCTTACGGCACGTTGACAGGTAACCGCGTACACGACAGAATATTTCTGCCCCTTCTGTACTGCGAAAACATCCCGATATTTTTTGCTGAACTTTTGTCATCCTAATATCATTCTCGCCCAGATTGTTAGTGAAAGGGACAAGCGGATTTTCCATGAAGCGCAACACATCGTCTTCATAGTTTATCAAACGTTCTAATAAATTCCTTGCCTTGCTGCGTTTCACCCGGCCTCGTTCAGGTTTGCCTGATGAGGTGTCTGGCGGTGGACATTCAATTTCTGCTTTTTTTAATAAGGCTTTGTACGATTTTCGATAATCTCTTGCCTCATCAGGGGGTAGCGCATTACCGGCATCATCCACTGCCTGGCTGATTGTTCTGAGTAGTTGCTCCATATTTTTAGCCCGGCTCTGCCCATCCTGCTCCCAGGCTCGCATCAGTTCCCTGAGATGGTGTGCATTGCATAACGCATGAGTGAAGGCGTAACGGTAATAGGGCTTCCAGTGATCCTGGCACAGGATACCCTTGAAGCGTGGGAGTATACCGATTTCATCCATCGCATCCATTCCCCGTTTTTCATGAGGAAAGTAATGTGTCCATGTTTTATTAGAGGCGCAATGCAGCTACTGACGTTTACCCTTGATGTTAATCCCGGTTTCATCGGCATGGGCAATACATGCTTGTGCGTGTTGTCTTTGCTTATCTGCTCAAACCTTACCGGTTGCGCAAAGGCCTGAACATTGAAATTGTAGATTGAGCCTTCACTGAGGGGGATCTGGAGCTGGTCAGCAAAATAGTTCTGTATGCGCTGATAGGGCAGCAATTGATACTGTGACAAATAAACCGCATGAGCTTTTATTTGATTGCCATACTGCACGGCTTTTGTCACCTCTTTGGGGAAGGCTGCAACAAAACGATTACCTTGCTCGTCTTCGAGTATCTGAGCCTGATATTCCGTAACGACGCGTGAAATATCGATATCAAACACTTGCCTTGTCTCAAACCCTGCCTGGTGGTAAGTGCCTTTAGGCAAGGTTCGACGATCAATAGAAATGACCTCTATTACATCAGGGCCATCTGTCTTTTTCAGTGTCTTGCCGAGATGTCCAGCTTGAGCACCCGGTGATTTGTCCGATTTCTTTCGGGTCGTTTTTAGACGATTGGGATCACTGGACGGTGGCTTGCTGCTGTTTTTACTATTGAGTGTTGAACGGTTTAACAGCACGGTGACCAATAACAATAAAACCTCTAATGCGGCTCGTAGAGAAGGCGACAGTCCTTTCTCCTGTTCGATAAGTCTTTGCGCATTGTCGAGAGACTTTTCAATCTCTAACGGATTTATTTTCAATGAATACACCTGTCTGTTTCAGTACAGGTGTATCCTCGCACAGGTTTTCAGGAGCGATTTTTTAGCTTTACATTGCTCTGTATGGCGTTAAATAATTTGGCTCTTCCCCTGATCGAGTGGGTAGGTTAACGTAATTCCCTATGAGGGATAAAAATTTATA
>CAYOUW010000194.1:0-2230 GCA_964407235.1 uncultured Zetaproteobacteria bacterium
CAATGGGTTGTGCGGCCATACACGCCTGATCTGGCCTCTCAATCCTCTTTTACTATCTTCCAGATCATCCGCTGTATGATAGAAGAAGAATTCCGCTTCTTTTTGATCCAGTTGCGAAAACTGCTCCGCAAGATTTTGGATATACGTTTCATTGCCTGTTTTCATCCTGCCTATCGTGTGCAGGTCGAGACCAATATTTACCATATCTTAAGCATTCCGCTTTTGCATGTCTTTTTGCCATTCCAATAGAAGTTTCTCGTACTCGTTTAAGACCGTCTTCCATGTAAACGCTTCAAAAAACCTCTTTTTGCTGGCCCGTTTCATTTCTGATAACCGGTCCGGGTTTGCAAGAAGATAATCCAACGCTTCCTTGCATTCTTCCACGCAGGAGAAATAGGTCGATCCCTCGCCGGCAACCCAACGGTTAAAGCAATTGTCATACGCCAGAATCGGAGTCCCCGCGCCCAAGGCTTCCACCAGAGAGGGATTAGTTCCTCCAACACGGTGCCCATGGATGTACAGCTTCGCGTGAAAACGAAGGCAATCAATCACGTCTTTATCGTAAATCGCACCGGGAAACACGACTTCCTCATTTGCAACACCCATGATCCCCTGATGATAAGGATTCTCATCGGGGAAAAGATCGCCTAATACAAGCAAGTTAAGCCCCCTGGGCCGGGCGGTAAAGGCCTGCACAATTTCCAGAATGGAATTCTCGGGTTCCGGGCGTGCAACGATCAGGCAATAGGGATGTTCAGAAACCCCGTAGCGAATCAGAGGAACAGTGTCTCCGTGTTCCAGATTTCTTGCACCATAAGGAATCATGGTTATTTTCGAGGAAGGCGTGTGCCGGAGCAAATGTTTCTTTATCTCGGGGTGGTCGGCAATCAGGTGGTTGGCGCTCCACGCCCCTATGCATTCATTGCAGTAAAGCCAGCATCGATCCGCAAAACTCCACTTCTCTCTTTTCCATTCAATGCCATCCATATTGATCAGACAGACGGTTTTCGTTAATCGTGAAATCAAATGAAAGGCTCCCGTGTTATAGCCAAGCACAAGGTTTGGCCCTTCTTTCTTTAAGGAATGCCACAGGGAAATCCAGTCGAAGACAATGGTTCCCAATGCTCCGGAATAGTTAACAGGGATACGAACCAAATGAACCCCTCGCCAATCTTCCTCACGGATTTCTCCCCTGCCGCATTCCTGACAGTAAACCGTCACGCACCAGTCTCTTGAAGCAAGAAACAGGGAAAGTTCTTCGGCAAAGGTTTCGAAACCTCCGTGACGCGCGGGAACTCCTCTGCAGCCAAGAATCTTAACTGTTTTCATCATTCAGGCTTCAACGCTCATTTTGCAAAATAGAGCTTTCTATTTTTCCCGGCCTGCAATCATCACCCGGGCGGCGCGATTCATGTATGCGAGACTGGACCGCGCCCTGGCTTTGTATTCAGCTTTAAATATGCGTGCCACGCCATATATCAGCCAGCGCAGGAAGAAACCGGTAAGCGTCAGTAAATCAAAGAAAACAAGCTGACTCCCCCGCCCCTGCATTTGAAAGAAGCGCCTTGGCCCCTTCAGGGAACTCAGCAACACATCGCCGGTTTGCTTTGCCATGCTCGCACCCTGATAATGAATAATTGAAACAACGGGAGTGTAGACAATTTCGTGACCGGCATTCTTTAATCTATAGCAAAGCTCCATATCTTCACCGTACATGAAATATGCCTCGTCGAAGATGAAGGATCCCAGAAATTCCTTCCTGAGCATCATGCACGCCCCCGACACCCAGTCCACCTGCACATCGTCATCAACATCTTCGTCCAGATATAGCGCCTGAGGCCTGAACTTTCCCGGTAATATCCTACCCAGAAAAAGATAATGGCATGCTACATTCCACAAGGTAGGGAAACTGCCACCTGTCCAGCGTTGAAACGATTGATCCGCATTGATCAGTCTGCATCCCATGGCTGCGGCATTCCGGCAATCGTTCATGTGTTCAAGCAGGCGATCGATCCCCCGATCAGGAACAACCGTGTCCGGATTAAGAAGAAGCAGAAATTTACCCCTGCACTGTTTTGCCGCCTGATTATTGGCAGCACCAAAACCGGAATTGTTTTTGTTAGCGATGACCTTCACATCAGGGAAGCAGGTTCGAACCATCGCCACGCTTTCATCATTCGAATCATTATCTACAACAATAATTTCAAATTGGTCGGATAAAAGCCCAATG
>CAYOUW010000195.1:0-2199 GCA_964407235.1 uncultured Zetaproteobacteria bacterium
GAACAAGACTGATCCCACGGGGGAGTCGAGCTGTTCCGGCACCAGTCGGGCATGTGTCACCATGCCAATGGGCAATATCAAGACCAAGAACGTGAAATCGATATCGATCAATACTAAAACCGGCAAGGTCACCGCTACACTGACCAATGGCAAGACCGTAAGCGGAAGTCTGAGCACGTCACAGGCGGCTGCCACGGCAGCCGGTGCAGTAGCCATGTTCGGACCCTCAGTGTTGGGCGGTGGACAGGGGCAGGGCGCCAAGGCATCGAACGCTCAAAACAATCCGAACGACCACACGAAGCTGGGGCCGTCGAAGAAGGAAATAGATTTTCTCAAGGGGTGGGAGAAGTGGAGTAATCAGCCCTATAATCCTACCAACCATAATGACCCTCCGAATACGATCGGCTGGGGGCACACGATATCAAAGTCTGAGATTGCGGCATATGAGAACATGAAGACGCTGATCAATTCCATTCCGTCTATGCAAGGTCTTGGAACCGTTATTGCAAATGCCGTCTTTAGCATCAGCAAAGCGCAGGGACAAACGCTTTTCAACCAAGATGTTGCCAACGCCAGGGAGCGGCTAATCAAGGTATTCGGCGTAGGCACACTCAGTGGGTTAAGGTAGAACCAACGCGATGCGCTCCTTGATCTGGAGTTTAATGCGGGCATCAAGAAGAGCTGGAATTTGGTGAATGACATCAATGCCAGAAAGTACAATGCGGCTGCGAAGGAGTTTCTAAATATCGATAAGAGCAACGGCAATGTGATGAATGGTCTAAGAACTCGTCGTGATGAGGAACGTCTCATGTTCCTTCACGATGTCTACGATTGGAGTCATTAATATGAAAACGATGATGCGAGTTATTGTTCTGTCTTTTCTGTGTTCGACGCTTGGAATCGGGGTGATGAATGCATATGGTTCTAACCAGCCGGGCGGGGCAATTGCCTTTGCAAAGAGGTTGCAAACTGCAGTGGCAAACAATGACTCTAACTTTGTCGCCGAGCAAATTGCATATCCGATTGACGTTTATTTCGATGGAAGCAAGTTGCCTATGTTTGGTGCGGAAGGCGCAGAAGACACCTATGCTGATTGGATGACACCATATCTTTACAGCCTGATCACGAAGACGTCGCCGGCGAAGTTGGTGAAGGTGCTGGACATTCGGAAGGAGAAGGACGGCGTCTACAAGGTGCATGATCTTCTCTTAACCGGCGATCCGGCAGATTTCAGGTACTCCAAAGACGGCATTTACTCGGCGAAGGGGCTCATGCAGGTGCTGGCTGTGCTGCGCAAGGGGGCAACGGAGCATTGTGCGAAGTGTGTAGCCAAGGTGATCGAGTATCCGATCTGGGAGTGCATTGGCGGGAAGTCGGTCAAGATCAAGAACGAGGCGGAGTTCTTGAAGCACTACGACGAGATCGTGACGCCGGAAGTCAAGGATCTGATGCTGCATGCTTGGGAGCGGCATAATTGGACGGGTTTTCCTGAGCAAGGGGTCATGCTAGGCAGTGTGGGCGATATTTGGATCGGAAGCTTCGGCCACAAGGATGCGCAGGGCTTTTACGTCTGGGAGACGAAGGTGTGGGCGCTACGTGAGGTGGGTTCCTGTCCCGCGCGATGACTACAACGCGCGCCTCTACGATCCGAGCCTGGGGCGGTTTCTCTCGGTCGATCCGCTGATCGGCCACCCCGGGAGCACGCAGGTCCAGGAACGGGGCCAGGTCTCGCTTTGTAACATCCCGTATAGTCCTTTCTGATTTTCTTCTTGGCGGTTTACTCGGCCGCGTGTCGCATCATTCCGTTGAGTGGTCTCAGGCGGCCGACCAGCGCTTGGCCTGATGCTGGATGATGAGCCCCTGCAGCACCTTCTTGGCGACGGCCTTCTCCTCGGCATCGAACTGGCTCAGGGCCTCGAAGGTGCAAGGGAAAGGGGACGCTACCGAATGGCACTTACTTAAGGAGAAATAGCCCTATATTTCAATCGGTTAGTATGGCATCCAATACCATCAGGTTCGGTGTATTTTCCCCGCCTTCACATTCATATTCATACTTTGCATAAACAGACTGGTAGTGAGCCAGCTAAAAATCATTTGGTAACCATTTGATTATATGAAACTATTCCATTAAGTAAGTGCCATTCGGGACGCTACCCTTTATCGGATAAATGGAGTCGGACTGGATTAAAAGGTGGATGC
>CAYOUW010000196.1:0-2192 GCA_964407235.1 uncultured Zetaproteobacteria bacterium
CGTACGCACGGTGGTGTGGGAGGGGGAGTCAGCAATGGCTCTTCCTACCCGATACTGAACTATTCATAAATTGCCGTGATGATTACTGCCTGTGCGTGCAGATAGGCAGGAACTTCGTATGCAACGGATTCCGAAGTAGTGCGAAGCCGCACCTACGGCTCCTCAATGATGGGCTCGTTGCGGACAAAGGAACCAGCAACGGCGCGGGAGACGGGGGAAAGCACACTGGTGCGGATGTTTGCAGCCATGCGGCAACTGGAACTGGCCGTGCTGAAGTTCGAACGTAATTCCGAAATATCGGTATGTTTGTCCAATGATCCCAGTCAGACGCTTGCGATTGTCCTGTTGCTGTTGGACAAGGCGCTAAATCCAGGGCTGTCCATTCTCTTTCTGGATGAAACTCAAGCCGTGATCTGGGTGCTGGCCGATGGAGGACGCAAACGCCACAACTTGTTTTCGTTGTCGCTTTACATGGCCGGGCAGGTGCGCAGACTGGCAAGTGTCAAGATGGCGTGATTTGCCGAAAAAGGCATGGAACAACGACAGGGTACCACTTATGCAACGAAATATGATATTTGAAGAACATGCAGAGGTTATGGTGAATATCCGGTGTCCCGGAGATCAGTTCATCCTGAGATTGAAAGCGCCGAAAACCGCTCAACACGCCAAGCCGGGGCAATTTGTTCAGATTCGTGTTTCACCGGATCGGCCACTCCGTCGCCCCGTTTCCATCATGCTGACGCGACTGGCCGGTGCGCGTTATCACATTGCGCGCATTTCCTCGGAGGGCACGGTGGAACTGGCACGCCGGGCCAGAAGCGAGGGGTTGAAAGTATCGGCTGAGGCTGCGCCGCATCACGAGGATGATAAGCGCTGCGGACTTTCTTGCGCGGCGTTCGGCATCGTCGGTTTGGAAACGATGCTGCCAGTCTCATTGGGACTGGTGCGCGACGGCGTGTTGTCACTGCCTGACCTGCTTGCAAAAATGACGAGCAATCCAGCGAAACTGCTGAATCTAGATACCGGGACCTTGTCCCGGGATGCAGTTGCCGATATTTGTATCTTTGACCCGGAGGCCACATGGAGGCTTGGTAGGAACAAGCTGTTTTCCAAATCGAAGAATACGCCGTAGCATGGCAGGAAAATGACTGGGAAAGTGATGCATACTATCAGAGAAGGGAGAATCGTTTTCGAGCGTGGAAGCATTTATGCCTGAACCATTTCGAAATACAATTTTTGAGGAACAGGCCGAAGTCATTGCCAACATTCATCATCCCGGCGACCAGTTTATCCTGAGACTCAAAGCACCGAAAATCGCTCAACATGCAAAGCCGGGACAGTTCGTGCACATCCGTGTTTCACCGGATCGACTGCTTCGCCGTCCCATTTCCATCATGCTGACCCATCCGGGGAAAGGAACGATTGACCTGCTGGTCAAGGTAGTCGGCCATGGCACAAGGGAGTTGCATGACAGGGAGAGGGGTGAAACACTGCCGATGCTCGGTCCCGTCGGCAGGCCGTTTGATTTGAGTGATACGGCGCGGCGCTATGTGATGATTGGCGGCGGCGTCGGTATTCCACCGATGATTTTTGCTGCGGACGCATTGAACGGCCAGGCGGATATGACGGTTTTTTCCGGTTCGGAGGTGGCGTTTCCATTTGCGTTGAAGCCCTCGCAATTTTTACTGCCCGGCATCGGAGGGAATACCATTCTGAGTATCGCTTCGCTGGAAGGTCGCGGGATTCTATCCCGCCTCGCATCCAATGCAGGGCTTTATGGTTGCTACGAAGGGCATGTGCCCGATCTTGCCAGGGATTATCTCATGGCGCTGGATGAAGCGGAACGGAGCCGTTGCATCCTCCTGGCCTGCGGGCCGCATCCCATGCTGCATGCTGTGGCAAGGCTTGGCCGTGAACTTGATCTGCCAACACAACTTTCACTGGAGGAATACATGGCTTGCGGCATTGGCGGTTGCGCCGGTTGCGTGGTTAAAACTATTGAGCGCGGCAAAGAACAATACCGGCGCGTGTGCGTGGACGGCCCGGTATTCCCCGCCGACATTCTTCCGGAATTTGCCTGAGTTCAGTCGTTTCCGGCCAACGTTCCTGCGCAAACATCACGGCGATTGATGAATAATCCAGGTGTGCGTCCTGAAAGCTGTGCGCTTTCCGAACTGGTGAAAGGCCAGTCT
>CAYOUW010000197.1:0-2185 GCA_964407235.1 uncultured Zetaproteobacteria bacterium
AAGGGAATAATACGCCTACTCGATTCATGCCGCACAGAAAGAACCACAATGTGCCGACACAGCGCCTTCGCGCATACGGGGGCACCAGCGCCGAGCGAAAGCTCACCGCCTCACCCGTGCGTGCGCGCACCTTGGGGGTCTTGACCGTTACCGGCCCAATACCCGTCTGTAGCTCCCGTTCCGGCAGATAGCCATTGCGCGTACTACTTGTCGCTCTGTCAGACGCTGGCCGCCGCTCGGCCTTGAACCCCACTCAAACCGGAGTTGTCCCGTTTCGACGCGGTGTTCCGGCGGGGATTAACCGCGTTGGTAGGTGCCGATGAGGCGGTTCATCCCGAGTACATGGGGTTCGACCTGCCGCAGGAATTGCCATAGGGACAGTCCCGGTTCGAGGTTCGGCTCACGGTCTATTGCCAGCACCCAGAAGTAGTAGTGGTGGACACCGTGGCCCTCGGGCGGCATGGGACCGCCGTAGCCCACCTTGCCGAAGTCGGTGACGCCACGGGTGCCGGCTTGGGTGTTTTCCTCCAGAGTCGTCACGGTTGCCGGCAAATTATAGAGAACCCAGTGGATGAAGCCGTAGGCGCCCGGTTTTATCAGTGGGGCGTCGGGGTCGTGGCAAAAAATAGCGAAGGATCGGGTTCCTTCCGGCCACTCGTGCCAAGCGAGCGGCGGCGAGATATCGGAACCTTTCCCGGTGAACCGGTGGGGAATTTTGCCGTGGTGTTCGAAGGCAGGGCTTATAAGCCGTATTGGCGATAGGGCAAATCCCATTTTGATCTCCTTGATTCAAGGCCGAGGTTATTGGCATATTATCTTACGGGCGGGGCGTTTAGAACCCTGACGGCATGGTCTCCTACCGCGCAGTGGTAGGCCGGATCGCGACGTGTGGCTCACCATCCCCGTATATGGGCATCTTGGCCGAGATCCGTATAAGCTTGTTTTTCTCGCCCATCGTAAGTAATCAACCCCAAGGTGGCCAAATATTGCGCAAAGCAGGGTGCCGAGATACCGTAATAGGCAACGAGTTGATTGACGGCCTGCGGTGAGAGATCTGTAAGCCAGGTGAAGGAGATCAGCTTGATCTGGTTCGCATGAGCATCCCAGGCGCTGAATACCTGATTTATGAATTGCGCTTGTTTGGCTTCCGAGCTGCCACACTGGGTGCTGGCGGGGTAACCCGCCTCCAGCATGTAGATGATCCGGCCCGGGTATAGACCCGTGAGGGTGTTGAAGTCGCCGCTTACTACGGTGGGGGGTTCCGGTGTGAAGTCGGCATTGAGCGGATAATAGGTCACTTCCACCACGTCGCTGTATTGGTTCAACGCCTGCATGTTGGATTCCGCGCTGCCTGTCATACCGGAAAACGTGCCCTTCACCCCCACTTTCAGGCCGGGCCGCAGCGTGCGTGCATAGGCCGAGACCTGTTGAAAGAAGCTCCGATAGTGCGGCCACTCGCTGGGGTGATTGTCCAGATAGACGTCTACTTCGTTGCCGATGGTGAGTGAAGTGAGTTGGACGTCGGGTATCTGCGAGAACACCCAGGCCAGCAAATTCTCGTAGCGGCGGATCACGGTTGGATCGTCGAAGGGCAGGGTGGCCAAGTCGCTGGGCATACGCCGTTTCAGCGTATCCACCGGATTGATCTCCAGGGATACCTTGGTGTTAACACCTGGATAGAAGGATTCGGCGATGGCAAGATAGTTGGGATTCGGATTGTAGGTGTTGGGAGAAGTTTCCAGGTCATCCCAATAGAGTGCCAGCGGAACGGCTTGCATGCCTGTGGCTTGCCCCAGAGCGAAAGCGTTATTAAAGCTGTTGGCACCGGCGGTAATGGCAACCGACAGCATGCGATCGCCTTTCATTACTACTGTAGGAGGCGTTGGGTTGGACGCGGGCTGCGAATTAGAGCCTTGGCAACCAGACAGGCTGCCAAATATAATAAGTAGTATCGTCAGAGGCAGCCAGAATCGATTTGCGTTGCGGGTGCTTCCAGGTTTCACGACTATAACTCCACTCCAGGAAACCCCGGTTTATCCATCATGCCTGCGAAAGCGAATACCCAAGGGCTTGATCCGGCCAAGGTTTCGCTGGTGCGGAGGCGACGGGGCGTAATACTCATGGCATTTCCTAATTCCCAAGGGAGATCCCCCAGCTCTGCTGGGGAGGCCTTCAAAGTTTGACG
>CAYOUW010000198.1:0-2182 GCA_964407235.1 uncultured Zetaproteobacteria bacterium
TAACTACGGGCAATAACCGTGGACACGGAACCATTCCACGGCGTCACGCAGGGCCTCGTGAGCTGCGCGATGCGTATATCCAAGTTCCCGCCCGGCTTTGGCGGAGGAATAGAACATGTGTTTCCTGGCCATACGCACGCCATCTACGGTCATGATGGGTTGTGCGGCGCCCGAACCCGAAAGGCGCGCAATGCCCTGTGCGACCCATGCCATGGGCAGAACGGCATTATGGGGCAAGCGGATGCGCGGGGGCCGGCGGCCCACAATGGCGGCAACCTGTGACAGAATGTTCTTCAGGCTCATGTTTTCCCCGCCGAGGATATAATGTTCTCCACTGACTCCCTTTTCCAGCGCCAGCAGGTGGCCTGTTGCCACATCATCTACATGCACGATGTTCAGCCCCGTATCCACATAGGCAGGCATACGCCCGCGAGCGGCATCGAGTATCATCTTTCCCGTGGGCGTCGGCTTGATGTCGCGCGGCCCGACCGGCGTGGATGGATGGGTGATGATGGCGGGAAGTGCTTCCTGCTCCACCAGTTTACATACAATCATTTCCGCCATGAATTTCGATCGCTTGTAATGGCCAATCATGTCATCGAGGGAGGTGAGCGTATTTTCATCGGCGGGCGTGCCATCCGGATGGATCCCCAGCGTAGCGACGCTACTGGTATAAACAATGCGTTGAACGCCGGCATCCAGCGCCGCCCGCATGATATTTCGCGTGCCATCCACATTGATCGCATACATCGGCCTGGGGTCAGGAACCCACAGGCGGTAGTCCGCCGCAACGTGAAAGAGTGAAGAACAGCCCGCGACGGCCTGTTTTAACGTCGCCGTGTCCGTTAGATCGCCGATCACGATTTCAACATCCAACCCTTCAATATTGTCACGCGGACTACCGGAACGAAGCAACACGCGAACACGGCGCCCGGCCCCGAGAAGGCAGCGCACGATAGCCGAACCGACAAAGCCGGAGGCTCCGGTAACGATCGTTTTCATGTATTCACAGCACTCGCCAATATATAACCTGAAGTTTCATCGTTTGTAACTACTCGATACCGCCGTTTTTAACCTGGACTACCCAGGCTCCCAGCCTATCGGCCCGGCGGCGATTATCCAGACGGGATAGCTGGTGCGCCCATTCATGGGCGCTTTGATGACTTCGCAAGAAGTCATCATGCTTGACAGGCAACTGTATGCATGAAGATTACCCCCCATGAACTTCGTCCCGGGAACCGACATTGACATGCGGCGCATGCCGCAACCCTTGGGTTCGTCAATATTTCAGAAGCAGGTCTGAAGTGGTTAGTGGCGCAACCGGGCGCACGTCGTCCCCCGCGCCCGTGAGGAAACAGGGGTCTTGCCGGGCTGATGGCTCGACACGCGCATCCGCTGCCTGAATAAAAACCCGTGCATATTCTGTTATATAATGAGTTGAATCCGCAAAAGATCCCATCTTTTGCCAAGATGCGGCGCTATCTGGAAGCCGGGGATTTCAAGTCGGCGGAGGTCAAGAAGATTGGCGATCACCTGTACAGGGCTAAACTGGACGCATCCAATCGCCTGCTCTTTTCCATTTATCGCTATCGCAACGAGCCCTGTATCCTGATACTGGAATGCATTCATCGCCATGCCTATGACAAATCCCGTTTTTTGCAGCACGGCGCAAGTATTGACGAGACCAAAATTCCAGTCATCGCCCGGCCCGAGGAGACGGAAGACGAACTGGCATATCTGAATCCTGCCGCACGCACCTTTCATCTCCTGGACAAAATCATCTGCTTCGACGATTCACAAACGCAGGTCTATGCCATGCAACCGCCGCTTATCATTATCGGTTCCGCCGGTAGCGGCAAGACGGCGCTGACGCTGGAGAAGATGAAACAGGCTCCGGGCGACATTCTGTATGTCACGCTATCGCCCTATCTGGTGAAGAATTCGCGCGACGTCTATTACGCCCATGCCTATGAAAATGAGGCCCAGCAGGTTGATTTTCTCTCTTTTCAGGAATATCTGGAATCCATCCGCATCCCTGCCGGACGCGAGATTAATTTTCACATTTTTCAACAATGGTTCCAGCGGCACAGGCACAGGGGGCTGGATGACGCTTACAAGGTGTTTGAAGAGTTCAAGGGCGTGCTGACAGGCGCGGATTCCGATGCGTCATGGCTGGATCGCG
>CAYOUW010000199.1:0-2179 GCA_964407235.1 uncultured Zetaproteobacteria bacterium
ATTCTGAAAAATGTATTTGGCTATGAAGCATTCCGTCCGGTCCAGGAAGATGTGGTGGCCGCCATGCTTGGCGGGGAAGACGCCTTTGTACTCATGCCCACAGGTGGCGGAAAATCGTTGTGCTATCAAATCCCGTCCATGGTTCGCGAGGGTGCCGGGATTGTAGTTTCGCCGCTGATTTCCCTGATGAAGGATCAGGTGGATGCGTTAACCCGCTGCGGCGTTACGGCAGCCTATTACAATTCTTCGCTGAAAGCAGAGGAAGCCAAACAGGTGCTGGCGCGGTTTGCCGCGGGACAACTGGATATGCTGTATGTGGCGCCGGAACGCCTGCTTTCCCAATCATTTATCAAAATAGTTAAATCCGTCAAACTGGCATTGTTCGCCATTGATGAGGCGCACTGCGTATCCCAGTGGGGCCATGATTTCCGGCCGGAATATGAAAAACTGGGAAGCTTGCGCAAACTGTTTCCGAGCGTACCCATTCTGGGACTGACCGCGACGGCCGATGAGCATACGCGCAAAGATATTCTGACGTGTTTGAATATCACGCACGCGAAACAGTTCGTTTCCAGTTTCGACCGGCCGAATATTCGTTATCTGGTAGCGGAGAAACGCAAGCCTATGGCGCAACTGCTTGAATTTCTGGGTGACTGGTCGGGAGAGTCCGGCATCATTTATTGCCTGTCACGCAAGCGGGTGGAAGAGGTTGCGGTGCATCTGCAACGTCATGGCGTTCGCGCCGCGGCCTATCATGCGGGAATGCCGGGCCGACGTCGCGACAAGGTTCAGGAGGATTTTCTGCATGATCGCATTCGCGTGATTGTCGCTACCATCGCTTTTGGCATGGGCGTGGACAAGCCGAATGTGCGTTTTGTCATTCACCATGACGTACCCAAAAGTGTTGAGAGCTACTATCAGGAGACCGGACGGGCCGGACGTGATGGCATGGAGTCCGAAGCGCTGATGTTATACAGTTCGGGTGACGTCAATCTCGTTCGCCGCCTGATTGGTAACGTTGAAAGCAAGGATCAGCGCCGCATCGAGATTCACAAGCTGAACAGCATGATCGGCTTTGCCGAAGCGCTGACCTGCCGCCGCCGGGTGCTGCTGGGTTATTTTGGCGAACAGCTTGAAGAACCTTGCGGTAATTGCGATATATGTCTGAATCCGCCGGAAACCTTTAACGCCATCAAAGAGGCGAAGCTTGCGTTTGACTGTGTCACCGAGTTGGAAGAGAAATACAGCAAGGGATATGTGGTGGATATCCTGCGTGGCTCCAACACAGCCCGAATCAGGGAGAGAGAACACAACAAGCTTAAAACATATGGTAAAGGCAAGGATATGGGTGCGGATGAATGGACCGCCCTGTTGCGCCAACTGGTTCATCGCGGATTTTTAACGCAGGATATAAGCCAGCATTCAGCCCTGAAGATTATGAAGCCAGCCAAGGGCTTCAGTAAGAAAAAAACCTTAATGCTGGCTAAATATGAGCCGGGAGTCAGGCGCGGTTTCAAACGCCCGCCCATTCACCATGGCGATCCGGTATTTGCCGAGTTAAGCAACCTCAGGGGCAAAATAGCCCAGGCGGAAGGTGTGGCGCCCCATGTATTGTTCAACGATGCTTCGCTGGCTGAAATGAGTGAAAGACTGCCGCAAACGCTGGATGATCTTTCCGCAATTAACGGTATGGGCCAGCATAAACTCGGACATTATGGAGAATCATTTCTCCATTTGTTGCAACAACATTCACAGACCTCGGGTGAAAAACAATCCGGGCCGGTTTCAGAGGAAAAAACTATACGGGTCCAGATAAGCAAGCAGCCAATCAACGACAGTCAGATGTTTACCTGGAACCTGTACAAGGCAGGCGGATCCCTCGTAGATATTGCGACAAAACAGGGCATCAGCGAGGCCACGGTGATGAAACATTTTGTTGCCTTGGTGAAGGCCGGTTATAATGTCGACGTCCGAACCCTGACAGGCGATGCATTCGATGAAATTATGTCCTCACTGGATGAGGCTGACGAATACGCATCACTGTCTGAAATCAAACACGATCTTTCAAATCCCGTCAGTAACGAAGGATTCCGTTTGGTGCTGGCATGGCGTGAAATGGCGATGACGGCTTAACCTGAACTATTCACAAATCTGCCATGCCCTTGCTTGTTCCTTTGTC
>CAYOUW010000200.1:0-2177 GCA_964407235.1 uncultured Zetaproteobacteria bacterium
CCGGTGGACTGGGATACGGCGCTGGATTACGGGGCGCAAAAATTCGCCGATATTATTCGCGAACACGGTCCCGATGCGGTGGCGTTCTACGTATCCGGCCAGTTGTTGACGGAAGATTATTACGTCTTCAACAAATTGATGAAGGGCTTTATCGGCAGCAATAATATCGATACCAATTCGCGCCTGTGTATGTCCTCCGCCGTGGTCGGTTATAAACGCGCCTTCGGTGCGGACGGCCCGCCGACCTGTTATGAAGATATTGAGATGGCGGGTGCTTATTTTATTATTGGTGCCAATCCGGCTTATGCCCATCCGATTGTCTTCCGCCGTATGGAGGCGGCCAAGGAAGCCAATCCGGATTTGAAGATCATCGTGGCCGACCCGCGCCGCACCGATACCTGTTCGATTGCCGATCTCTATCTGCCTCTGAAGCCGGGAACCGATGTGCCGTTGCTCGTGGCCATGCTCAACGTACTGATCTGGGAAGGCCTGACCGATCAGGATTATATCGCCCGACACACGCAGGGTTTCGATGCGGTATGTAAGCGCGCGCAGGCGATGACGCCGCGCAAGGCCGCCGCAATCTGCGGCTTAAATGCCGCCGACATCGTCAAGGCCGCCTTATGGTTCGCTGAAAACAAGACACTTTCCTTCTGGACCATGGGCATGAATCAATCGACTTCCGGCTCGGACAAGAATAACGCACTCCTGAACCTGCATCTGGCTACCGGGCAAGTGGGCAAACCGGGTTGTGGCCCGTTTTCGTTGACCGGCCAACCCAATGCCATGGGTGGCCGGGAGGTGGGAGGCCTGGCCAATATGCTGGCGGCGCATCGTGATTACACCAACTCCGAACATCGTGAGGAAGTGGCACATTATTGGGGCGTGGACTCCGTTTCCGCGAGGCCGGGGCTGACAGCTACCGAACTGTTCGATGCCCTGGAATCAGGGAAACTCAAAGCGGTATGGATTGTCTGTACCAATCCGGTGGTATCCATGCCCGATGCCCAACGTGTCGAATCCGCCTTGAAGAAGGCCGAACTGGTGATGGTATCGGATGCCTATCATCCGACCGATACGACCCGCTTTGCCCATGTGCTGTTTGCCGCTGCCGGATGGGCGGAGAAAGAGGGTACGGTAACCAATTCCGAGCGCCGCATCACCCACTTGCAGCAGGCGTTGCCCGCCGCCGGATTAAGCAGGCCGGACTGGAAAATCGCCGTCGATTTCGCGCTTCGCCTGGGTGAAAAGCTGGGGAAAGACTGGCGCCATGCCTTCGTCTATGACAGCACTGAAGCCGTATTCAACGAACACCGGGGGCTGACTGCCGGGAAAGATATAGACATTACCGGCTTGTCGTATGCACTACTCGATGAACAGGGGCCGCAGCAGTGGCCGTTTCCGGCTGGCGCCATTGCTGGCAGGGCATCCCGTCTGTACGGGGATGGAACGTTCGAAACGCCTGATGGCAGGGGGCGTTTTATTGATGTGGTCTACCGCCCGGTGGCGGAGCCGACCGATGCAGATTATCCCATATCACTGACCACGGGACGTATTCGGGATCAGTGGCATACGATGACCAGGACCGGCAATCTGCCACAGTTGATGCAGCACATGCCCGCTCCCTGCCTGCAAATACACCCGGACGATGCCAAGGTGCGCGGTATCGGGGAAGATGATTTGGTGCGTGTCGTGTCCAGACGAGGGGAAGCGATTGTTCCGGTGCAAATCAGCCGTGATGTGCGGCCTGAACTGGTCTTTTTACCCATGCACTGGGGCGAGATGACGGCACGGGGAGGCCGGGCCAATAATTTGACCCAATCGGTGGTAGACCCGCTTTCAAAGGAACCGGAATTCAAACATGCGGCGGTGCAGGTGGAACGCTTCGAGGCGGCATGGCGCGGCAGCATGCTGATGGCGGGTCAACATATCAAACTGGGCCGAAAAATGATCGAAGGTTATACATGCGGCATCGTTTCCTGCATGGGCAGCGATCATCCGGTCACCGTGGTTGAGCTGGCCTGTACCAAAGCCGTTAAAGCGGCGCAATACAAACGGCTGGACCACATGCTGGAACAGGGCAGAAGTATTGAAACCCTCAGCTATTCGGATCGGAAACAGGGCATCAATCGCAAGGCGTGGCTGGAAGACGGGCATTTGATGGCCGTGCGCTGGGT
>CAYOUW010000201.1:0-2143 GCA_964407235.1 uncultured Zetaproteobacteria bacterium
GGCATGGTGAAATAGTACCTGCAAATTTAGATAAAGGGTAGCGTCCCCTTTTAAAAACCGCGCTAAACCGCGCTGATAACGCGTACGTAACGTGTCACGCATAATGCTCAAGCAAATCCAGCCTCAGAATTCCTGCGGCCTGATTGAGTCTTCGGTCATAACAGGCAAAAACCACGACTTCTTCCGAATGCTCATGCAGTGACTGCGCTGCGGCCAGATGCATGCTGTCATAAGCTCTCAGGGAAAATGCCTCGGCCAATTCGCCAGCCCGCTCAAGCAACGGTTGCGTTGTGCCGATCTGCAAATAATTCTCCCAGTCGGCCATGAACTCACCCTTCAAGTTCTTCCATCCTGATTCATTCAGCACATGCTCACGTTGCAACCGGGCAAACGCAGCACGAGCCTCCACATAGGCAATACGATGGCTGGCACTGGCTGAAGCCGATTTCATGCTCGTTAATACCTCGGAAGAATGCTCTTCTTCAACATAGGCTTTCACAAGTGCCGAGGTATCCAGATAGAGAATCAACCGCGATCTTCCAATACACGTTCGGCAACGCTTTTCCCTGCAATCACCGGTCGGGATCGCCCACCCTGCGCTTGTTTACCATTCCAGGTTACGCCAGGCATGCGGGTCAATTTGGTGCAAGGCACAGGAACAAGCCTGGCTACCGGAACGTTGCGACGTTCCACCTGAATATTTTCTCCTTCCTCGACCCGATGAAGATACTCGGAAAGATGGTTTTTCAACTCACGGACTGAAACCTGCATGGCACACCTCCATATTTGTGGCTACAATAAACAAGGAATTGTAGCCACATCAGACCTGAAAGCAATCCATATCCCGCCAGCGCCTTTTGCCCGGTTTACTGTCTTTAAGGCGTTGTTGCGTAATAAATAGGCCAAGATAGTGCATTAGATTTATGTTAGGTTCGTTCATCGTGATTGAATAAAAACGTAGTCATAGCAGTGCTACGATGAGGCTTTTATGATTGAGCGATGAATGAATATGGCATGAATATGATGTGCTAAATTGTTCTACTTATTACGTAACAATGCCTAAGTCAGCATGGTGCAACTATAACTTTCATATCACCTATACCCAATTTTCAATGCGCAACCCATCTACTCGATTGAATTCTCTGTCATTGTTGGTCACCAATATAAGACCTTCACTGCGGGCATGCCCGGCAATATGCAAATCATTCACGCCAATGGTTTGACCCTTACGTTCTAAATTTGCACGAATGCCGCCATAATGTGCGGCTGCTTTTTCCGCGTATGCAAGCACGTCCAATCGGGAAATAAAATCTTCAACCTGTTTCAAATTATGTTCTTGCCGTTCACTTTTCTCTGCACCATGCAACAATTCCGCTAGCGTTATTGAGCTGATACAGATGTGACCAACATGTTCATTGAAGACATCCAATAATGCGGCAGGACGACGCTTGATAACATAAATCACAATGTTGGTATCAAGCATATATTTGAGCATTAAAATGATTCCCTTTCAGCCTGTTCCTGGGAAGCACGACGTTCCATAAAGTCATCGCTTACCTTATCCGTTGAGTGAAAAAAACTATCCCAGCTTCTATTAACAGGTGACAGAATTCGATCCTGCCCCACCACGCGCACAGACACTTTTTTGATCGTGTCAGGAAAGCGTGTATCTGCCGGCAAACGGACGGCCTGGCTACGATTGTTTAAAAATACAGAGCCGATAGACATGCGTATAACCTCCCTTAACTGGTAGCTATATGCCTATAGTATATAGCAGGTTGTATATTGCAACAATCAGTTTAGATGGTGAATGGATTTTGCATGGCAATGCCTGAACAAAACTGACCGGCATTCATATCTTCAGATAAAATACAATGACATTTTGCATATTTTGCCGCATTGTGCAATTGGGGGTCGGACCAGGCTAACATATTGATTCCTCTGCATTTTCAACAAAATATACCCCATTACCCATGCCTAGACACTCTTTTTCAGCCTCAAAATGGGCATGATAATCAGTATCCGGTTCCCGCAGCACATAAGCATCGCTCGCCGCTTGCATACCAAGCTACTGCTTTAACCGCTCGACAATATTCTTTGAAATAACGTTTTACACGCCCGGCACGCTAAACCCTTATATGCC
>CAYOUW010000202.1:0-2135 GCA_964407235.1 uncultured Zetaproteobacteria bacterium
GTGGTGAATTCATACGCTTTTTAGTCAAAGCCCCGCATGCGCCGCAATGGCGGCAGCGACGGCGGCGGCAATATCCTCCCGTCTTTCAAATGGCTGATACTCCAGCAATTCCGGGTGTTCTTCCAGAAATCCGGTATGAAAGACGCCCGATCCAAAGGCTTTGGATGCCGCAATGTGCCGATAAAGGGGAAGGGTGGTGCGCACCCCGCGAATGTCGTATTCCCGGAGGGCGCGGCAAGCGCGAGTAACGGTCAACGGCCAACTGGGACCCCAGACGGTCAGTTTGGCGCACATCGAATCATAAAAAGTCGGAATGATATAGCCGGGATAGACGCAGCCATCCACGCGCACGCCGAAGCCCCCCGGAGAATGATAACGTGTGATACGTCCCGGCGTCGGCAGGAATTTATTTTTCGGATCTTCGGCATTGATGCGGAATTCAATGGCATGGCCGGAAAGACGCAGGTCATCCTGTGTAAAATCCAGCGGCAGGCCGGATGCCACCTTGATTTGCTCGGCAACCAGATCCTTGCCGGTGATCGCTTCGGTGATGGGATGCTCAACCTGCAAGCGCGTATTCATTTCCATGAAATAAAAATTACGGTCCGCATCGACTAAAAACTCGACCGTACCCGCGTTGACGTAATGGACAGCACGCGCCGCGGCGATTGCGACCTTGCCCATGCGAGTGCGCAAATCGTCATCAATGAAATTACTAGGCGCAATCTCAATCAATTTCTGATTACGCCGCTGGATAGAGCAATCGCGCTCGAATAAATGGACCACATGACCATGCTTGTCCGCGAGAATCTGGAATTCGATATGGTGTGGCTGAACAATGCATTTCTCCATGAATACGGCGTCGTCACCAAAGGCCGTCATCGCTTCGCGCCGTGTAATCTCCAGATTTTCCTTGAGGTGTTCGGGCGTATCACAGCGGCGAATACCGCGCCCGCCACCGCCCGCTGCGGCCTTGAGCATAATCGGATAACCCATGGAATCGGCGGTTTCCAGAGCTTCTTCAAGCCCGGACAACACGTCTTCCGAACCGGGAACGACGGGAATACCGGCGGCGATCATGGCCGACCGCGCGCGGGTTTTGTCGCCCATGTTACGGATGGCGGCAGGTTCAGGTCCGATATAGGTGATTCCGGTATCGACAATGCGTTCAGCGAATTCGGGATTTTCAGATAAGAATCCATAACCCGGATGGATGGCATCACATCCGGCTTCTACGGCAATATCCACGATACGGTGAATATTCAGGTAACTTTTGACCGGATCCGGGCCGATGAGTACGGCCTGATCCGCTTTTTTCACATGCAGGGCATGCGCATCTTCCTTGGTGTAGATGGCAACGTTTTCAATGCCCAGTTCGCGGCAGGAACGAATGATGCGAATGGCGCATTCCCCGCGGTTGGCAATCAGAATACGTTTGAACAATTAAATTCTTCTCCTTACATAGAAAGGTGGCGGATGTTACCTTGAGACGGGGCCGTAAACAAACCGGGTATCAAATCAGGAAACGATACGCACGATTTCCCCTGTGTGCGTATGCTCAAACAATTCCAACATATCCGTATTACGCATGCGAATACAGCCATGCGAAACCGGAGTTCCAAGCATGTTTTCCCCGTGCGTCCCGTGAATATAAATGAAGCGTGATTTTGTATCCACATGGCCCCGCCTGTTTTTCCCTGTTTCCATGCCTTCCAGCCACAGAATACGGGTTAATATCCAATCATGGGGCGGGTGGCCAGGGGCGGAGTTACTGCATGACGGATCGAAGACGCCAACCGGAATGCGGCCAACGAAGGCGGTAAAAATCGGCATTCCTTCTCCGATTTTGGCGTAGACACGATGCAATCCAAGAGGTGTTTTCAGGCTGTCGCTATCGTTGCCGACGCCACTGGCGGCGGTGGAAACAGGATAAGCATGGAAGACGCCCGTCCGACGACGGTGGTAAAGCATCTGGTCGGTAGCGGAAACAATCAGCATGCTTCAGGTGAACGCCACGGGCTTGGCATCGGGCGCCTTCCTCGACCCACAAAGCCATTTGCTTCCGATGCGCAAGCCGCATCCGCAATGCGTCCGGCAAGCATTGCCGTATTTACCTTCGTGGGATGACGTGGTCT
>CAYOUW010000203.1:0-2108 GCA_964407235.1 uncultured Zetaproteobacteria bacterium
CTGCATGGTTAGGGCCTCGGGACGGGTGCGGTAGTGGCTACGGACGACATGGACGATCCGCTGCTTGACCATGGCGTCGATCAGGCAGGGAATACGATGCGGCAGGACATCGAGCAGGGCCGACAGTAATTGATCCTGCGGCGGTTGAATTCGTTCTTGCCACGAAGCCAGCAAGCCCCGGTCCACGTACGGCGGCAGCGATCCCATGATGCCGATGTCGTTTTGATCATGCGCCAATATTCCCGCAGTGGTGCCGCGGTCCAGCGTCAGTACCTGGAAGAAATAGAGCGTGTGGTAGGCAAGCTGGGCGGCGAGGTCGGCATCTGTCGGATCCGGCGCATCTTTTAACGCCTCGTCGAGGATGGTTACATAGATGTCGATCGCCGCCTCGCCAAGGCTTTGCGCCAATACACAACCGGTCTCGAAATCGTTGCTGTTATAGTTTTCCAGATAAAAATGCGCCACGCCGCGATGGCGCTTCAGCGCCGGGATGTAAAAATATCGATCTCCCTGAGCTGTCGCCTTTTCAAATTGCTCCGGCGCCGCCACGCGCAAGGCCGCAATAAACCGTTTCGTCGCCGCCGGATATTCGATCGCCGGGTTGAGGTCGGCCATCATGCGCCAGTAGCCGTCGCCGATTTTCCACTCCGTCCAGCTGATGTGGATATGCACCGATGGCGCGTGTGGATGTGCAGGGTGGATGATGGTTGAGAGCGCGCTGGCCGAGCCGGATTCTGTGTCCGGATTATCGCCGTAATGCACCTGCGACGCATTGACTGAGCCGCGGCCAATCATCGGGCTATCGGCTATTTCCAAACGGATACCACCACCGCGCCGGCCTTTGTCCCGCAACCATTCGACGGGTGTAAATTGCCGCGCCTCGCCGCGCGATTGCGCCAGTCCCTCCAGCCTTTGTACCAAACGTCGTTGCAGACCGGCGACCAGATCAAAAGCTGCGGTTGCCGCGTCTGATGTCGCCATGATGCGTGTGGTCATATCGGGGAATCATCCTGCATGATTCACCAGTGCCACCGTGCCTTTGGCGTGTTCCTTTGTCCGCAATGAATCATGCAGGCTATATGGCAACCGGTGCGCGGATGCCGGGGTGGCATACGTAACCGGCCAGTTCAAAATCATCCCAGGTGAAGTCGAAGATATTTTTCACCTCCGGGTTCAGTTTCATTCGGGGCAGGGGCCAGGGCGTACGTGTCATTTGTATTTCAACCTGGTCCATGTGGTTGGAATAGAGGTGCGCATCACCAAAAGTATGGATGAAATCGCCCAGGTCCAGGTCGCAGACCTGCGCCACCATCATGGTCAGCAAAGCATAGGAAGCGATATTGAACGGCACGCCGAGGAAAATGTCCGCACTTCGCTGGTAGAGTTGACAAGAGATCTTGCCGTCTGTGACATAAAACTGGAAAAAGGCGTGGCAAGGCGCCAGCGCCATTTTTTTTCGTCTCACATTATCCCGCGGGGAGATGGATTCATCGGGAAGATCAGCCACATTCCACGCCGAAACGATCAGGCGGCGGGAATTGGGCCGGGACTTTATTTGCTCAATCAGAGTGGAAATCTGGTCAACGGAAGCACCGCCCGGCACCGGCCAGTTGCGCCACTGGTAACCATAGACCGGGCCAAGATCGCCATCCTCCGTGGCCCATTCATTCCAGATGGTCACGCCATGATCGGTGAGATAGCGGGTGTTCGTGTCACCTTTCAGGAACCACAACAATTCATGGACGATAGATTTCAGATGCAGCTTCTTGGTCGTGACCAGTGGGAACCCTTCAGACAGATCGAAACGCATCTGGTAACCGAATACGGATTTTGTGCCGGTGCCGGTGCGGTCACCTTTTTGCGCGCCGTGATCGCGCACATGGCGCATCAGGTCAAGATACTGCTTCAAATTCACCTCCGAGCCAATTGCCGATTATTATGGTTGGTTATGCCTGTCCTTGATACGCAAATCATGTTTTAACCTGCATTATTCACGAAGGCTGCCATGTCCTGCGCAATCATCATGGCGATTCACGAATAGTGCGGGCTAATGCTGCCGATGTGGAAAGCAGTTGGCAAAAGTCTATTCTCGTGCATGATGGAGATTT
>CAYOUW010000204.1:0-2094 GCA_964407235.1 uncultured Zetaproteobacteria bacterium
TTCGATGAAAACGATTAAAAATCGATAGGTTAGCTTGGTCCGACCCGCTCCGCGCTACTCATAAAAAACATGTATATCAACAGCCTTCAGGGATCTACATTCCGATATAGTTTTTTTATGTTACCGTTGGCGCATGGCAAGGCCATTGCGCATTGAATATCCGGGGGCGTTATGTCGTGTGACAGCCCGAGGCGATGGCAGGGAGAACATTTATCCGGACGACCATGACCGGAATGGTTTTCTCGCGTTGCCTGGTCAAACCCGTGTGCGTTTTGACTGGGTGGTTTATGCCTGCTGCCTGATGAGCAACCACCATCACCTGTTGCTTGAAACCGGAGACGCCAATTTTTCACGCGGCATGCGGCATTTGAATGGCGTCTATACGCAGTGTTTAACCGAAAACATGGCCGGGCAGAGCATCTGCCCCAGGGGCGTTACAAGGCTATCGTGGTGCAGAGGGAACGGATATTTGATGCGACGAGTGGAACGGGTGAAATCAGCCTGCCGCAACGGAAGGTGCCGCACAGAACATTGCGGGAATTTCGGAGCGATTATCGGGTTCGGGATGAGGCGATGGCGCGAGCGTACCTTTCCCGCGCTTTCACGATAAAGGAGATCGGGATGTTTTTCGGCGTGTATTACATGACGGTGAGCCGGGCAGTGAAGAAGTTTGAATCATCAAACGAAGAGATGCGGGAATGTTTGTGAAGGTATTAGCGGACCTGACCCCATTGATCATTCAGATGACGAAACGTGAGGTGGTGGGACGCTATCGCGGCTCGGTGTTCGGGTTGGCGTGGTCGTTTTTGAATCCCCTGTTGATGCTGGCGGTTTATACCTTTGTGTTTGGCGTGATTATGCCGGCCAGATGGCAGACGGGCGGCGGGCATGCGGATTTTGCCATGAACCTGTTTGCCGGATTGATTGTGTTCAATCTGTTTTCCGAATGCGCCAATCGGGCGCCGGGACTGGTTCTGAGCAACGTCAGTTATGTAAAGAAGGTGGTATTCCCGCTGGAGATTTTACCTGTGACCGCGTTGCTGGCCGCTTTGTTTCATGCCGTGGTCAGCCTGGGCATCCTGCTGTTGTTTTTTCTGTTTGTGCATGGCTTACCTCATTGGAGCGTGGTGCTGATGCCACTGATCTGGGCACCTCTGGTCCTGTTGATCCTTGGCCTGAGCTGGTTTCTGGCGTCCCTCGGCGTCTATTTACGCGATATTGGGCAGGTGGTGGGCGTACTCACCACCGCTCTGCTGTTTCTTAGCCCGGTTTTTTATCCGGCCAGCGCCTTGCCCGAAGCGATTCGCGCCTGGGCGTTTCTGAATCCGTTGACGCTGCCCATCGCGCAGACGCGGGCGGTAATGATCCACGGGACGATGCCGGACTGGCGTCTGCTGGCGCTTTATGCCGGGGTCAGCATGCTGATTGCCTGGCTGGGATATCTCTGGTTCAGCAAGACGCGCAGAGGCTTCGCCGATGTCATCTGATCCGTTGATTCAGGTGCGGAACGTCAGCAAGTGCTACCCCGTATTCGCCCGCCCCCATGATCGGCTCAAGCAGTCCATCGTTCCCCGCCTGATGCGGGCCATGCCTTTTAAGCGAAATAAGGCCCGGAAATACTATACGGAATTCCGGGCGCTCAGTGACGCCTCCCTTGAAGTGCACCGGGGGGAGATGGTGGGGATCATCGGCCGCAACGGGTCGGGTAAATCCACATTGTTGCAGATCGTATGCGGCACCCTGGCGCCGACTTGCGGGGAGGTGCGGGTGAAGGGTCGCGTGGCGGCATTGCTGGAGCTGGGCGCGGGATTCAATCCCGAGTTTACGGGCCGCGAAAATGTGTTGATGAATGCCGCGATTCTGGGATTGAGCGATCAGGAGATTGCGGAGAAGTTTGACGATATCGTTGCTTTTTCGGAGATCGGTGATTTCATTGATCGTCCGGTCAAGACTTACTCCAGCGGCATGTTCATGCGCCTGGCATTTTCGGTGGCGGTGAGTATCGAACCGGACATCGTGGTGGTGGATGAAGCGCTGTCCGTAGGCGATATCGGTTTCACCATGAAGTGCATGCAGCGCATTGAGGAAATGCTG
>CAYOUW010000205.1:0-2080 GCA_964407235.1 uncultured Zetaproteobacteria bacterium
TCTTCACTTCCACATACTGCGTCCTGAATGTTCGATCTTCCTTGATAAGCCTCCGCACCACCGCAACATTCCTGCTGATGGATGACAAATCACGGTCAAACCGCTTGGCCACGGCGGTAAGCGTGGCATCACCCATTTCCTGAACCAGCAACCCGATCACTCCTCGCATGCGGCTGGGCATCCGCTTACGGCCGGGCGCATGCAACTCATCCTCATGCATATCAAAAACGCTACAAACAGCGGCAACAACATCATCCAATATCATACCCTTTCCCGAATGCCCCTCAGTCTGAGACAATGCGCGTTCAATGAAGTGATCTTCTCCCAGTATCCGACCTGACGCTCGCACCTTATATAGGTCATCACGTCGGCCTTGCTCAATGCCATCCAGGACAAAGGCTGCATAATTGCGCCGCGCCACCCTCAAATCAGAGGAAAATTGGGACAGGCACCAATCGCTAGTTAGCCACGGAACAGTCTCAATGCCAAGATAGGCTCTGTGACCGGTCCAGGGATATTCCCCCGGCGTTTCAACCAGACCGGCGCGCACCGCAGAAATGACGGGGTCACGAAATGACGGGGTCAGGTCTAGGATTGAAGCCTTTCCCAAATTTAATTTTCCGATCAGGCAACCTTCCGATCCAACGTCGAAATACGTTCTTCATACCCCTCCACCTTGTGCCCCAGGACACCTTCTCCCGCATTCGTGGGATTCCATCTGGTTCGCCATTCACCTTGTACTGGCAGCCCGACAGATCAGGATCACTGCCGGGCATCGGCCTTTTGAGCAAGCCCTTCCCAATTCAGAATTTTTTCATCTGAGGTTACCAGTGATGAGCCTGTCAAGATCGTTGTTGCAACAATGATGCGGTCGGCAGGATCGCCATGAAAGTTCCGGAGGTTGGCTGCATCAATGCCTGCTTTACCATCCACGGGTAACTCAATCAGCCCTCTGCTTAAAAGATCACTGCGCCATACATCAGGCGAAAAGTCCATACTCAGCCGCCCCTTATTGACCAGCATCCCCACCTCCCAAAATGAAATAGCGGAAACAGCCAGTGAATCATCCGCCAGCGCCTGATCAACTGTCTGAATTGTGCGCTTGCCGAGCGAGGAATCTCCGGCATCCATCCATACCAGCGCATGAGTATCCAGAATGATCACGCTTTTTCAGCCCCCCAGCTTTCGTTTACGGGTTCAATTAAATCATCCGATGCGTGAATGCCGGAGGCATGAAGACCAAACAGGGTTTTGGGTTTGTTGCGAAAGGGCAACAAACGGGAAACGGGATGACCATTCTTGGTGATGACAATCTCTTCACCTGTTTCATTGATTTCATCCATGATGCCTAGGCATTTTGCCTTGAATACAGACGCTTTCATCGTTGCCATATCATACCCCGTTGTTATCAACCTTATATTATAGTCACCAGCATGGTCACATGCAAGGGGTCGAGAGGGTCACGCATTGCATCACTGTATATCAATGGGGTCAGATACTATCTTGAGAACTCCTGTCAACAAGTCATTTTCAAACCTTATTTTGAGCAAGCATTTGAGAGCGCATTCCACCGTTCGGATCGAAGTTTTCCTGATAGGTTAACACCGCCCAAATGATGTGAATCAGCTTGTTCATACAGTGGCCGATAGCGACCATTTTCTTTTTACCTTCGGCTAACTTCTTTTCGTACAGAGCCTTGATGATCGGATTGTGCTGCATTGCCACAATGGTGCATTGCCAGAGAATTCGACGTAAGCGTTTATTGCCTGCTTTGCTCATGCGAGGATGACCAGACTTGTTGCCCGATTCATGGAAGCGAGGATGCGCCCCAATGTTACGTATCCCCCTGTTTAAGGACAGCGAGGTTATCATATCTCTGTTAATGGCCAACTAGAATAGGCCAAAATCGGCCAACAGGATTAGGCCACTTTTTCGAGCAAATCTTCCGTAAAGGGAGATAATCATCCACCTCAAAACGCATGATCAGGAGGTGGTTAAATTGAAGGAGTGGATTGTGATACATAGACTGAAGTTTCACCGTTTTTGAATGGGTTGGCAACGATGGCATACGAATCCACCC
>CAYOUW010000206.1:0-2075 GCA_964407235.1 uncultured Zetaproteobacteria bacterium
GGTTTTACAGGTGAAAATCCGTGTTTTTGATGATTTTGTGTCAAAGATGGGTTAGTGCGTTGCCGCAGGTGATCCAGTTCTGCTTGTCCAGCGGCAGGAATTCGGCCAGCGCTTGCCTTTGTCCGCGATAGAGCACGTTGCACTGATATTCGGCGATAATCAAAGCGAGGCGGGCGATTTCGGCGGGAAAGTCGCGCAGTTCGATGCCGCGAAAATTGGTCAGCGGGATTTGCGATTCCAGATGGGTTTCGCCGCGCCGGGTGTTGATCTCATATTCAATGGCGCGCATTTTCTTGTAGGCAATCACCAGAAAATTGCCGGAGCCACAGGCCGGATCAAACACGCGGATTTTCGCCATGCGTTTGCGCAGGTTCAGCAGTTTGCGGGCATTGTGGCCCGCCGCTTCCAGTTGAGCGCGTAAATCATCGAGAAACAGTGGATTAAGCACCTTGAGGATATTGGGCACGGAGGTGTAGTGCATGCCCAGCGCGCCGCGCTCGTCATCATCGGCCACGGCCTGAATCATCGAGCCGAAGATGTCGGGGTTGATCTTCTGCCAGTCCAGCGTGCCGATATGGGTGAGATAGGAGCGGGCAATCCGGCTGAAACGCGGTACTTCGGTGCTGCCCGAAAACAGGCCGCCGTTCACATAGGGAAAGCAGTCGGCCCAGCGCGGCAGTTTAGCCGCCGTGCGTTCGCTGTTTTTTGTATTCATGGCGCGAAAGATTTCGCCGATGACTTCGTGGGTATTCGACGCATCCCGCGCGCTCATCTGGCCGATGGTGGCAGTAAACAGATTTCCCCCGTTGAAGATGTCCGTATCCTCCGCGAAGAAACAGAAAATCAGCCTCGCCATGAAATGATTCATATCGTGGCGGTGGGCATTGGTTACCCAATCCTCATTGTTTCTCAGCAGTTCAACATAGAGCTTATTGAGCCGGGAAGTGGCGCGAATGTCGAATGCGCTTTCCCGAATTTGCTGCACCGTGCTAATACCCGCAAGCGCCAGAAAAAATCCAAAATGATCGGGGAAGTCCTGATAGTCGCAGGCGATGGTCTCGCCGCTTTTAAGGTCTTCGGCCTCCAGCCATTTTCCATCCGTGGCTAAAACATACCTGGCCTTTGCTTTACTGGTGGCCGGGCTCGCTTTCAGTTCAGAAATGGTGGCAGGAACGGCGCCCCCGGAACAAACGGCAATATGGATGTTATTCCGTTGCAGTACAGTACCTTTAATGTCCGAAGCATTGGATGAACCGCTTTTCAGTCGCTTGATCGTCGTCGTTTTGTTCCCGAATGCTTCCAGAAAGGCATAAGGAAACGCCTCAGGATCGAACTCCTGCACAGCTAATTGTGATACTGCCTCTTCGATTTCAACTGCGTTCAAGCTTCACCCTTCGCAACTTATTTAGTGGCAGGCGGTGGATGCCACCAAGCAACCAGCGGCAGCAACCACCTTCACCTCCAGCCCATAGTCAAGTAGCCGACGCAGAAATCTGAGCGATGCGAAAGCGCTAGCGTATCCTTGAGCTCTGGCAGCAGTTGCAATTCAATGTTGTCGAAAATGCGCGGCAATCAACTCCCTCCATCTTTCAAGGCAAACCATAGTCCATCAATGCAGGCTTATCATGTGGTTATTTGGGGGCCTTATGGAGCGGGCTGGAGGAAATGGCTTCGCAGGCCTACGACCATGCCGGCAGCCGCTGATCACCGTCCGCTGTCGCCGCTAGCTGATTGCGGCAGGCCCATACGAACGCGCCCACCGGATCGCAGTCGGGGCTTCTGGTGGTCATGGCCGCCCACTCAGCAATGATGCGGCGGGCTGCGCCTACGTCCTCGACACCCTCTTGGCGGAGTATCGCCACAGCGCGGGACTCGCTCAGCAGGCGCTCATGCGCCGCCGCCCAGGACAGCATGCAAAGCTCAGCTCTCCGGTCTCAGGACGCACAGGCGGGTCTTTACCGTCGCCTGCGGCGACGGGTTTGATCGTACTGTTTGTTGTCATGGTCGTACTGATTATTTCGGCTGGTCGATTCGTCGTTTCGGGAATGATCGATTTGTCCGTTCCCGAATGGTCA
>CAYOUW010000207.1:0-2066 GCA_964407235.1 uncultured Zetaproteobacteria bacterium
CCCGGATCCTGCGGGAGTCGTGTGAATGATGAACCTTAATCCTTTTTTCTTTGCATCTACTCCGCACATCCATTTCGGCGCAGGCAAGCGTGCGGGCCTTGTCGATATTCTTGCCGAGTTCGGTCATCGGGTGTTGCTGGTTACGGGCGGACAATCATTTGACGCCTCGCCGATGTGCCAGGCGCTACAGGACGAGTTGCGGAGGCATTTCGATATACGCCGGGTACGGGTGCCGGAAGAACCCTCGCCCGGTCTGGTGGATGAGACGGTCGCGGAATATCGGGAACTCCTGTCGGACAGCGTGCTGGCTATTGGCGGCGGCAGCACCGTGGATGCGGCCAAGGCTATTGCCGGACTGCTGCCACTGGGAAATTCAGTGATGGAATATCTGGAAAGCGTAGGAAATGGTAAACCATATCGCGGACCATCCACTCCATTCGTGGCGATCCCAACCACGGCGGGGACGGGTGGAGAAGCCAGCAAGAATGCCGTCCTGTCGGCGCGGGGAGACGGAGGATTCAAGAAATCCTTCCGGCATGAACGGCTGGTAGCCAGGCACGTCATTCTCGACCCTGAGCTGACGCTTTCATGTCCGCCGGATGTTACCGCCGCTTGTGGTATGGATGCATTGACGCAGTTGCTGGAATCTTATGTATCATCCCATGCCAGTCCGATGACCGATGCTCTGGCGTTAAGCGGGTTGAAGAGGGTGAGAGAGTGCCTTGTTCCCGCGGTAGAGCAGGGCGATAACCTGGAGGCGCGCACGGGCATGCTTTATGCCTCGTTCATTTCCGGCCTGACGCTGGCTAACGCGGGGCTGGGCTCCGTCCATGGGCTAGCATCGCCTCTGGGGGCATTCTTTCCGGTTCCGCACGGAGTGGTTTGCGGCACGCTGGTGCATGAGGCCAGCAGGATAAATATTGAAGCCATGCAATCACGTCAACCGGACAATCCGGCGCTGGCGAAATATGCGGATGTTGGCCGCATGATGAGCAATAACGCGGGCCTTCATGATCATGAAGCACGTTCCGCCCTGATTGACTTACTGAGAGAATGGACGGTGCGCCTGCATATGCCGCGTTGGTCCAAATACGGAATCGGACAGAATGACGTGGCAAGGATTGTCGCAGGAAGCCGCGGTAACAGTATGAAAACGAACCCGATAGAACTATCAGATGAAGAAATCACGGCGCTCGTTCGTTCCCGTTTGTAGCCGGTGGATGATCCGGATCGCCGGAAGGGCTGGCGGGATCATGCATCAGTTCGGATCGTGCATCGCGCAAGTACTCAAAGCCGGACCATAAGGTTAACAGGGCGGCAATCCACAGTAGCACGAGTCCGGTAAGGTGCATATTCAGTCCAAATATTTTCTCGTTTAACAGGAGGCAGGCAATCGCAACCATTTGGACCGCCGTTTTCCATTTCCCCAGAAGTGAAACATGAACAATGCTGGATACCTGCGCCAGCCATTCGCGTAAAGCGCTGATGACAATTTCCCGCCCGATGATAATGGCGGCCAGCAGGGCGGGGGCTCGCCCTGCCTCAACCAATAGCACCAGAGCCGTAGCAACCAGCAGTTTGTCGGCCACAGGGTCGAGGAAGCGGCCGAATGCGGTGATTTCATTACGGCGGCGGGCAAGGTACCCATCCAGCCAGTCCGTCAGCGATGCCAGGCCAAACAGGGTTGCGGCGCTTATATATCCGGTTTCTCCGGGTAGATAAAAGACAAGGGCAAGCAAGGGAATAATCAGCACTCGGGCTGCCGTAATCTGGTTGGATAGTGTCCACCTCATTGCCCTATTGTTGTCCGAAGGCATGCTTCGGGTAAAGCTTTTTGTCATACAGGCAGCCATATCAGCCCATATTATCCATGAATCGTTGTGATGACTGGAAGGAGAATCGCACTCCTGTGAATCGGGCATTGACGTAGTACAGCCGCCAACTAAAATGCGCGCTTCGATTTAATTCGGATCATCCACGATAAATTCGGGTTCAGTTGGTTTATTGCATATTTATGGCGCTTTAGCTCAGCTGGTTAGAGCAGCGGAATCATAATCCGCGTGTCC
>CAYOUW010000208.1:0-2064 GCA_964407235.1 uncultured Zetaproteobacteria bacterium
TCGGCGCTTTCTTGACCGATCGACGCGATAATTCGATAAACGAAGTGCCAAGATTCACCAGATATTCGATCTGCTCACACGACAGTTGCGCGATACCGAGCAGATGTTTGAGATTAACGCTCATCCCGTCACCTTGCGCCGTTCAATGCGCCAATCCCCGCCGGTGACCAGTTTGACTGAAAAATTCACGTCAGCCTTATGTGTTAAAGCGGCATAGCCGGCGGCAATGGGCAACTCACGACCGCCACGATCCAGTAACACGGCCAGATGAATCCCGGCAGGCCGTCCATAATCAAAAATTTCACCAAGCGCGGCGCGAATGGTGCGGCCTGTGTATAGCACATCATCCACCAGCCAAATCATTTTACCTGTGACATCGAACGGCAAATAACTGGGATGCACCTCGGGATTCGCCCCGATGGTATCCAAATCGTCCCGGTAAAAACTGATGTCCAGGTTGCCGCGTTCAACATAGCAGCCTCTGGATTCGAGACGCTGATGCAAGGTATCCGCCACTTTTGCGCCGCCGCGCTGAATGCCAATGAGACAGACGTCATCAGCCTGAAGCGTATTGGCCATGCGCTCCAGGGCCTGCTCGACGGCGGCACGATCAAAGATCGTGTCGCTCATCCTTTCATCTCCGGGTGCGTGGCCAGAAAATCTTCCAGCAGGACAGCCGCCGCAGTCTGATCAATCCTCGCACGCACCTTTTTCTCGCTCAACCCCCGGGCGAACAGTCGCTCTCTGGCCGTCCATGAGGATAGACGCTCGTCCTGAAATACAATGGGCAAATTCGTCTGCGCCGCCAGCTCATTTGCGGCGGCTCGGCAATCGGCAGCCTGTTCACCCTCCGTTCCGTCCATGTTTCCAGGCAGCCCGGCCACAATGCCATGGCAGCCATATTCCCGAACCAGCTTCAATGCCTGCCCTGGCCATCCGGCATCTCTGCGATACAGGCAAGCGATGCCATGGGCCGAAATCCCCATAGAGTCGCAAACGGCAACGCCAATACGTTTTCCGCCAATATCCAAAGCCAATAAGGGGAGCGCCAGAGGAGTAGTCTGTGTGGGTAAATCAGTGGTTGAGCAGGATTCGTCTGTCATCAAAACCGAGATTGTGCAGCGTTTCGCGACATGCGTCCACCATCGTGTTCATACCTGCCAGGCAGGCAATTGCATTTTCGCCCTTTGGTGCGTCGGCGCGAAGAGCATCCTGCACATAGCCGATGAGGCCTTCCCAAGCCTCGCTGCCTATTTTTACGGATACGTTGACTTCAATATTGTGCTCGGCCAGCGCTTCCAGTTCATCTGTCAGCAAGCGATGGCATGGAGTAAGGAATCCGGCATAAATGGTAATATCGCCATAATCATCACGCCTGGAAATCATATCCCGCCAGACGCTGCGCAATGGCGCAATGCCCGTACCCACGCCGATGAGATAAATATCGCATCCACGGAATGGAGACAAATCAAACCCCTTGCCCATGGGACCCTCCACCTCAACGGTGGCGCCAGGCTCCAGCCCGGCCAGCAAAGTGGTAATACCAGGCTGCTGCTTGATGACAAATTCGTAGTAATCGGCGCAGCCAGGCTCCGACGCTATGGCAAAATAGCCCGGCATGGGTTCCTTGAGTCCGGGAAACCCCAGACGCACCACCTGACCCGCTACGAATGGTAAAAGTTTATTATCCCGCAAAGGTTCAATGTCGAGCTTCACCACCACATGTTCGCACTCGGAACTACTCAGACGAATTGAATCTTTAACACGCATCATATATGGAGAAGAATGCTGCAAATTGATTAACCTCTGTTGGTATAAAGCGCAGTGCCCAAGGATAACCCCGGCTATTCCTAACCTGAACGATTCTGAATCGTTCAGACTAAATCGTTTGGACTAAACCCGCCCGAACCGAAGGCGACATTGCAGCGGAGAGTAGAAGAAGATGCAAGAAACAATTTCATCGGAAACTTCAGCCTGCATAATTCGTGGAGCTTCGGAGGCAAATGATCCAATTGCAGAACCCGTGAACGGCAGCCGACCGTTGTCAAGTGCCCCCGTGCAACA
>CAYOUW010000209.1:0-2060 GCA_964407235.1 uncultured Zetaproteobacteria bacterium
TGGATGCAAACAGGCAAACGCATGCTCATCGCCCGAGAACGCGCCATCAAACGTTTCACAATCCTTTTGTGCATAAGGACAGCGCAGGCGAAAGGCGCAACCGCTTTCGGCGACAGTTTCCTCAATGCGTACGGCAGTGTCTGTTTGTTTTTTTCGCTGGGACGGATGCTCAACGGGCCTGGCATCCAGCAATGCCCGTGTGTAGGGATGCTTTGGCCGGGCATAGACGGTCTCCGCGTTCCCCTGTTCTACAATACGCCCAGCGAACATCACAGCCACTCTGTCCGCTACCTGTTTTATCACTGATAAATCATGTGAAATAAACAGGTAAGCCAGCTTCTGTTCGTTCTGAAGCTTGCCTAGAAGATTTAGAATCTGTGCCTGCACGGATACGTCCAGCGCAGAAACAGGTTCGTCCAGCACCAGCAGTCCGGGTGACACAGCCAAAGCACGCGCGATACCAATACGCTGACGCTGGCCACCGGAGAACTGATGTGGATAACGGCTCAGCGCTTCCGGGCTCATGCCGCATTGAACCAGTATCTCAACAACTTTTTCGCGCCGTTGCCTCGCATTCAATTCCGGCGCATGTACGCGCAGCCCCTCGCCTACTGTCTCTACAGTACGCATGCGCGGATTAAGACTGGCAAACGGATCCTGAAATACCATCTGCATATGTTTGCGCATGTTGCGCATACGTCTGCCTTTCAAATGGGTGATGTCTTCTCCCATCAACACGATCCTTCCCGTATCGGCAGCAAGCAAGCGCATCACGATACGCGCTGTCGTCGATTTACCACTGCCCGATTCGCCGACGATGGCCAGCGTCTCCCCTTCTTCAATTTCGAAGCTGACATCATCCACGGCGCGGATGATGTGATCTTTTCCACTCCATGAGGCATCCGCATGGAAACATTTGCACAAGCCCTTGACTCTTAGCAGGCTCATCCCGCCTCCCCGAATGGTTTGATTGATTTCGTCACATGAATACAACGAGCCCAATGCCCTCCATGATGCCACGCTTCAGCCTCCACCGGTCGTCCGCAGGCGGTATCGGCCAGACTGCAACGAGGTGCAAAACGGCATCCGGCGGGCCATGCTCCCGGTGCGGGAACCTGCCCCGGAATGGCAGGCATGGATGTTCCCCGGGACGCAACTTCCGGCCTGCAATCCATCAGGGCGCGGGTATAGGGATGCGCGGGATGATCAAAAATAGCTTCCACGGAACCATATTCAACGATGTGCCCGGCATACATGACCGCCACATCATCGGCCAATTCCGCTATGAGGCCGAAATCATGCGTTACCAGCAGCATACCAAGGCTTTTCTCCCGCTGCAACTTACGAAGCAGATCAATAATACGCGCCTGCACGGACACATCCAGCGCCGTTGTCGGCTCATCCGCGATGATGTAATCCGGGTCAGCGGCCATGGCCATGGCGATGAGTACGCGCTGACGCATACCGCCGGAGAGTGATCCAGGATATTGTTTCAACAATTTCTCCGGCTGTTGTAGCCCCACATCCGTGAGCAGGGAAACCGTGCGCTCGCGGGCCGCGTGCTTCGTCAAATCCAGATGTAGCCGGATGACTTCGGCAATCTGGGCGCCAATGGAAAAGACCGGATTCAGCGCCGTCATCGGTTCCTGAAAAATCATGGAAACCCTGCCGCCACGCAATGCGCGCAGTTCGCGCTCCTGCATGGCAAAAATATCCTGCCCGTCCAGCTTGACCGTTCCCCCGGTACGCTCGATGCCCTGATGCTCGCCAAGTCGAAGAACGGCCTGCGCGGTAATGGACTTGCCGCAACCGGATTCACCAACCAGCCCCAGTGTACGGCCCGGCTCAAGCGACAACGTCACATCGCTGACTGCGGTCACGGACCCGCTGGCGGAGGGGATGGATAGCGAAAGATGCTCGATTTCCAGCATGGACGTGAGTGTGGCCGATGCAGCAGTCGCTTTCCAGCCTTTCGTGGAATTTCACCCATTTGGCAACCATGAAAAAATAGCCTACCCTGCATCCAGGCAAAGCAACCCGTTTTCTCTATTTGGTGCTTA
>CAYOUW010000210.1:0-2050 GCA_964407235.1 uncultured Zetaproteobacteria bacterium
TCGCCGCATACCAGCGGTGTCGGGAAGCTTACCGCACATAAATAGCGACCGATGGCGATCCTACGCATGAGACAGCCAATAAATTATTGAGAGCATTCATAATATGTGGTTTAAGAATATTCACTTCTACCGTTTTGAAACACCCTTCGGGATGTCCGGTCAGCAGTTGCACGAGGTATTGGAGAAACGATATGCTTAAAATAGATATTGATGGACAGCCGCCAACCCAAGCGGACATTGATAAAGAAATATCGCGCAACAAACGGAGGAGCCTCGTCAGAGTGGGGATATCCTTGGTTGTGACAGTGACCGGCGTTATTTTGGTGATGACATTTCATCCATCACCTAATCCAGCGATAAAGATGCTGTTCTCTGTTGTTTTTATTGCTGTTATGCTGATCAGTTTTTTCATGCTGTATGAAGATTTCTTTTCTTTCAGTAGTCGGTTGGAGACCCTAGAAGTCTACACCAATTACGAGAGGCTAGCCGCGATCAAGGCCAAGGATGATGCAGTAGCACGTTACTTAGCAGTCCTTGTCAAACAAGGCCGCGAAATCACCAAAATAGAATACACCACAATCAAAGAACAATTGGATAACAGGATCGAGTCAAAGTTGCAGGCAGCCGGCCGGAAGGAGGTGTACGGGAAATGAGAAAAGGCATGTGGATTGGTCGGCTGTGACAACGCTTGAGCAGACGGATAGCACGATTATCCAGCTTGCATCTATGCTGGAGCAGGTAAAGGCAGCCCGTGAAACTATGCGTGGAAGAAATGCTTTGCATGTTCGGTTTGTTACGATCAATAAATTCACTGAACTGACCGGGTACACAAAACCCGCAGTCAATGGCAAGATGCGCGACGGAGTATGGTTGGAGGGTTTGATATGGGTACATGGCCCGGATGGTCGCAGACTTATAAATTTGGATGCATACGATAGATGGGCTTCCGGGGAATTAAGCCGCGCGGTAAATCAATAGCCATAGCCTTTCAGTATCGCGGCATGCAATGCCGTGAAACAGTCAAGCTGAAGCCGAATAAGACAAACCTGCGCTACGCTGCCAACTTGAAAGCTGAGATTGATCGGCGTATTGCTTTGGGCACATTCAATTATTCAGATTATTTTCCTGATTCGCATACCAAGTCCGCACGCATCTTTGGAAATGTTTCATCCTCACAAACTATCCGTAAGGCTCTTACGCGCTACATAGCATCTATAAATCGCGGGCTTGCTCCGTCCACGCAAAAAGAATACAGGTCAAGCGTGAATGCAATCATTGCGGGCATCGGTGATGAGTTTGTATCAAAAATTAGCACAACGAGCGTCCGTGAATGGATCAATACCCTTGAGTGCTCGAACAAGCGCATAAACAATATGCTAGTGCCCTTACGTGGAATGTTTAAAGATTTATTTGCGGACGGAATTATTGAGCGCGATCCAATGTTGCGCATCAGAAATATGAGTATTTCCAAATATGTGCCGGAGCCTTTCACGCAAGTTGAAATCTCGGCAATTATTAAAGCCATGCCTGCGACTGGAGCTAATCTTGTAATGTTCGCAACATGGACCGGGATGCGCTCGGGCGAGCTGTATGCTCTTACATGGGGAGATATAGACTGGATACGTAAAACATGCCGGGTTAACAAGACACTAACCGGCGGGGAATTGAAACAATCCACAAAGACATACGCTAGTATGCGGGATGTAGAACTACTTCCATCTGCCATTGAGGCTCTGCTGCTACAAAAACAACACTCATTCATGAAGTGCGAACAGATATGGATTCACCCACGAACCTGCAAACCATTCACCAATGACAAACAATTTCGTGAGCAGGTATGGCAGGGAGTTTTGAAAAAAATTGGAATCCGTTACCGCCCACCGTATCAGTTACGTCACACATTCGCATCCACGCTTCTGTCGGCTGGAGCAAACCCTATGTGGGTCGCCCGCCAGATGGGTCATGCCGATTGGGGAATGATCCGCAAAGTGTACGGAAAATGGATAGAACAAGAGACATCAGAGGTTGATCGTATGGCCGCAGTGCTGGG
>CAYOUW010000211.1:0-2026 GCA_964407235.1 uncultured Zetaproteobacteria bacterium
ACTTTTAATTTGGACTTCATAACACACTATCAATCAGTAGTATAAAAACCAAAAAAAGACATAAAAATGTTGCATAAACCATTATAATTGTTTAATTTTGTGATACTTACAACAGTAATTACAAAATAATAATTTAATGGTCATGCAACAAAACAAAGATATTCAAAAAGTTTACACAGTAGGAAGTGATGAAGATAAAAATGCAAACGACATTTTTCAAACATTATCAAAAATGAGAATAAGGAGGATAGGTCAGTTTTTTAATAGTGTTAAGCGTTGCGGTGTTAACGTATCTGACATTATGTTATTGCTGATGCTAATGCCATTCCATCATCTAAAAAGTGTCCCTACATTGGTAAAGTCAGGTTTAGGCAGTAATTATGGAGTAACGTGTGGCAATAATGTTTTTTATGATTTGAAAAATAACTCAAAAGTAAACTGGCGTTCATTACTCTATTTGATAGCACTGCGTTTTAAACATCTTGCCGAAAGTGTAAATCCAGAGATGGTGGGTAATGTGCGTGCGTTCATTTTTGATGACAGCACTTTACCCAAGAGCGGCATTAAAACCGAATTTGTAAGTAGGGTTCACGACCATGTTAGTGGTGATTTTATATTTGGGTACAAAATTATGGTAATGGGATATTGGGATGGGCTAAGTTTTTATCCCCTTGATTTTACCCTTCATCGCGAAAAAGGGGGACAGATAGATAAGGTAAAACAACGTTTGGCAACAGCAAACAAGCGGTTGGTCGCACAGCGCCGGGTTAAAAATGAGCATGCAAAATTAATTAGCGAAGCTAAGCAAACATTAAAATCCATCAAAAAGCAGAATAAAAATAAAACAACCAAAACAGCAACAAAACTGATAAGTACAGCAACAAACAAACTAAAGCGTGCGAAACAAAAACTCAAGGTTTCAGAATCTAAATTTGTTGAATTGGAGAACAAAGCAATAGAAATACGTGAGGAATTAAAAGAGGTAAAGAAAAGCCATCCATATTACGGCTTAACAAAAAAACAAATGGAGGTGCAGTTCAAAAAGCACCGGGACGATAAAACACCAGGTGCACAAAGAGCAGCAGAGGTTGACAGTAAAAAGACAACAAGCGCAATGGCAATGCTGAAAAATGCAGTTAAACGTGGGTTCGTGGCAGATTATGTTCTCACCGACAGTTGGTTTTACAACCATGAACTTATAGCGTTGATCTCAAAACTTAACAAAAAGGCAAAACTCAATTTGATATCAATGGCAAGAATGGGGACAACCAAATATAAGCTGACCTCAAACGGAAGATATTATAATGCAATTGAGCTATTGACCAAGTTTGAACGTGAAGCCACAAATGCCCGCTCACATAAAGCAAAATATATAAAAGTACCCGTAGTTTATGGCGATATACGGATTAATTTGTTTTTCATAAAAATGGGCAAATTTTCGGGATGGAAATTGCTGGTGACAACAGACTTGGCAATTAACTTCCAAAAACTAATGGATGTTTATCAGATACGTTGGGCAATCGAATTGTTTTTTCGTGAAAGCAAACAATACCTCAATCTGGGCAAGAGCAAATCAACATGTTTCGATGCGCAAATTGCTGATGCGACAATTAGTCTGTCCCAATATATAATATTGTCGTTTCACCGGCGAATTTTAGATTACAGCTCATTTGACGGAATATTTGCTTCTGCCATTGAAGATGCCCTGCAAAATAGTATTGCTTGTGAATTGCAAAAAATGTTTTGGATAATACTTGAAATATACAGTGATTTTACCGGTGTGGACATAATTGAAGTGACAAGGTCGATTTTTAGGGATGAACAAGCATGCAATAAAATAAGACTTCACAACCCTGTCTTTTTTGAAAATTTAAAAGAATACCAAGCTGCATGATAATCAAAAATGTAAAATTACTTGCAACATGTTGTTATACAGGTATATGGAACTAAAACACAGTAAATAATACAATAAACCAGACTTCTAACATGTTGTTTATATGATATTTATGAAGTCCAAATTAAAAGT
>CAYOUW010000212.1:0-2023 GCA_964407235.1 uncultured Zetaproteobacteria bacterium
CGGATTCGGCTATGGCTGCGGGCAAGCGTCTCGGCAAGGTATGTCATGTGGTGTTCAACGCCAGCATCCATGTGGCAGCCATGGAGCGGTTGGAAACGGAAGTGGCGCTGCGTACGGGACTGTCCAGAGGGGAGTTCGATTGTTACTACCAGCCGATTGTGGATGTGAACAACGACCGGGTCGTAAGTTTCGAAGCCTTGTTACGATGGCATCATCCCCGCTATGGTTTGCTGTCGCCCGGGTCTTTTCTGCAGGTGGCCGAGGAGACCGGGTTGATCGTGCCGCTTGGCTGGCGGAGTTTGTCCTTCGCGCTGGCCGCGTGTCGCGAGTGGCGCGCGTGTTCGGGGGGCGGTGCGATTGCTGTTGCGGTCAACCTGGCCAATGCCCAGTTCCGTCTGCCGCAATTGTCCGAACGTATCGCACATGCGTTGGAGCAGGCACAGATGCCACCCGAGAGCTTGCACCTGGAAGTCACCGAGCGGGTATTTGTGGAAACGCCGGCACTCGCCAGGCGCACGCTGAATCGGCTGCACGCGCTCGGTGTGCGACTGTACCTCGACGATTTCGGCACCGGTTATTCGGCGTTGTCCTATCTGCGCGAACTGCCGTTCGATGCGCTAAAGGTCGATCGCAGCTTTGTCGAAGCCTTGCCGCGCGATACGCGGACTGCGGCAATCGTCAGAAACATCATTTCATTGGCTAACGATCTCGATCTGACGGTGGTGGCCGAAGGCATCGAACACCCGGAGCAGGCCAAAATCCTGTCCGATATGGGGTGTCACCTGTTTCAGGGCCACCTCTATGGAGAGGCGATCAGCCGTGAAGAAAGTGTGAAATTGGTCTCCGGCGATATAGGCATTCCCCCCCTCCCGGCCGGTTAGCGGCTATATCCACACCGAATCCGGACACCCTGGTTGCCCGAGAGGCAACTGTCGGCGACAATAGAGTCTCTTCGCTCGGGGAATTCCCATGCCCACACGCCGTGAACTCGCCAACGCCATTCGGGCGCTGACCATGGACGCCGTCCAAAAGGCCAATTCCGGTCATCCCGGCATGCCGATGGGTATGGCGGATATTGCCGAGGTACTCTACAACGATTTTCTGTGCCACAATCCGGCCAACCCACAGTGGTCGGGGCGCGACCGTTTTCTGCTCTCCAACGGCCATGGCTGCATGCTGCAGTATGCAGCGCTGCATCTGTCGGGTTACGACTTGCCAATGACCGAAATCCGCAATTTCCGGCAACTGCATTCAAAAACGCCGGGTCATCCCGAATATGGCCACACCCCCGGGGTCGAGGTGACCACCGGCCCGCTTGGGCAGGGTATTGCCAATGGGGTGGGATTCGCGCTGGCCGAAGCGTTGCTCGCAGCCCGATTTAATCGCCCGGATCACGAGATCATTGACCACCATACCTATGTTTTCTGTGGTGATGGCTGCCTGATGGAAGGCATTTCCCACGAGGCGGCGTCAGTGGCCGGCACGTTGGGACTGGGCAAGCTCATTATGGTTTACGACGATAACGGTATTTCCATCGACGGTGAGGTCAAGGGCTGGTTTCGTGACGATACCCGCAAACGTTTCGAGGCCTATGGGTGGCATACCGTGGGACCGATCGATGGCCACGATGCCGCTGCCGTAAAACAGGCTTTCACGCAGGCACGTGCCGAAACGCAGCGTCCGAGCCTGATTCTTGCGCGTACCATCATCGGCTTCGGTGCTCCCGACAAGCAGGGCACGGCCGCTGCACACGGCAGTGCGCTGGGTGAGGCAGAGGTGGCCAAGGCGCGCAAGACGCTCGGCTGGGAGGCCCCGCCGTTCGAAATTCCGGAGGCCATTTACGCTGGGTGGGACGCGCGTGCCCGTGGCGAGCGCGCCGAAGCCGAATGGCACGTGCGTTTTGCCGCCTATGCCAAGGCATATCCCGAACCGGCGGCGGAACTGAAACGCCGGCTCGGGGGCGAATTGCCGATGAACTGGACGCAGACGGTCGAGCGGCATATTGCTCAGGTGGCACAAACCG
>CAYOUW010000213.1:0-2021 GCA_964407235.1 uncultured Zetaproteobacteria bacterium
CGTGAAATAAGGCGCCGTACTCGTGTTGCCACTATGTTCCCCAACGAAGCCTCATGCTTGCGATTGGTCACGGCAATAGTGATGGAAAAATCCGATGAATGGGTGGGCAGCGACCGTGTCTGGTTATCCATGGGAAAGGTCGTATAAAATGTTATCAGACTGGCGTTTGAAATCTGCTGTTCTGCGGAGCCGCGCGGCGCCTTCGCCCCGCCGTATGGGGCGGGGCGAAGGCTCGCAGAACAGTAGATTTCCTGCCATGTTCTGTGGTGAGCGTGGAGCTCTTCTCCACTTCGAAAAATCAAAGACTGAAAACTTTTACAGAATAAAAGTTGCGTTATCAAAACAACCCGGAATCCGTAATGACTATATGGTCAATATTGGGAATATCTGTATGTAGGAAAACTATTAGCGATACAATGCGTCGCATATGTGGAATGTTGATGTTTTTCCCGCTTGAGGTCAGCCACGTCCAAGAGGTGGTCGCGTGACTTTTTACGAGGACATCAATATTGGTCGTGCGTATATTTATTTTCTGGACGCCCGCGTCCTGATATAAGCAGTGATATCCTGGAGGTTATCGTTGGTTAGTTTGTAAACGCGTTTACCGGCGAGATGTACATGTTGCCCATAGCGAAGGTGTAGCTCCAGTTGATAGGCATTCAGCCTACCAATTATCGACTGCGAATCGGTATGGCCTGTCAGACGAATATGGCCGGGCGTAGTGTGACAGGAAGCACAGTTTCTTCTAAAAAGCATGGCACCGCGTTGCTCATTGACCTTGTACCGCAGACTGTAGACGTAGGCAGCGATATTTACGATATCAGGGCTGGAAATTTGATTGAGCTTGGGTGTCATCATGGTGCCGGGACGACCCAGGCGTATCGTATGGATCAGGCCTTTCATGGTCAGTTTGCTATAAACGAGATCCTTGGCACCCAGCCCTGTTCTCGCCCGACCATCCTTACCGTGGCAAGCGGCACAAACCTGCATATAGCGTCTTTTCCCCATACCTGGTTTTGGGCTAAACCTGAATGTTTTAATATATTGAATTACCGCTTCAATCTCCAGTGGATTTAGCGCATCTTTCTTGGCTGTCATTTTGCTGTTATGAAGCCCGTAGGTAATAATACGACGGAATTCATCGGTATCCAGCCATTGCGCTACCGCCCGCAAGTTTCGGGCCGGAAACGGTTTGAGGTGTTTGCCGTACTCGGAAACGCTCCCGTTCTTTCCATGACATACGGCACAGTTCTGTTCATACAACGTTTTACCATTCGGAAAATCCGATGCTCCTGCTGATCCCATACCGATAAAGGCCATGCAAACGACAGCGAGTGTCAGTATGTGCCAACGCATCTTCATCATTTAGCGCGAATTGACGGGATATAGCTTACCATGGCATTAATCCCCGCGGCTGCATGTTTGTTACCGAACCCCGGTATTGCGAGCTGAATACCAAAACCGGGGATGGCGATGGTGCTTCTGTTCATGCGATACTCCTTTCCCATTATCAACGCAATAATGCTCCCACCATACGGACACTTGTGCAACTACCCATAGGAGCCTCTTGCAAAACTCCGGGAAACATTATGCCACATAACCATATATTATAAATGGTTTTGCTATGTTGCCTTTCACTGGCGTGATAATTCCCGAGATTTGCTGTTCTTGGTCTAATTTCTTATTTTCAGGACAACCTATCGCATGGCGGCCGGTAAATGATGCCTGCTCTGTTCAGCGATTCGAATGAATGCCTGGATCATTGCAGCATGCACATGAATGGGTCGGCAGTCAGCGCCAGGACGCCGAACATCAGGTGACACATCACCTTGGCGTGGCCGCGTACCCGTACAAAGCGGCCGCCGAACCCACCCTTCAAACGGGCATTGACCCGCTCGACCGTGGTGCGTTCGTTATAGCGCAGGCCTTCAGCCCGTTGAAGATGGATGGTCGCCCACGCCTTGTCCTCCGCCGCCAGTGCCTGTTTGCGTTCAACATTGCCGCGCGGATTAACGTCGATA
>CAYOUW010000214.1:0-1999 GCA_964407235.1 uncultured Zetaproteobacteria bacterium
ACACGAGCCTGCGCAACCAGAGAAACCGGTCTACTCGACAACTGTCACCGTAATTCCTGCGTGGAAGGTGTGTCATGAATTTAAGTAATGCGGTTATTACCGGGCATGCCCAATCCCGGATGGCCAGGCGACAAATATCCGAGCAGGAGCTACGACAGCTATTGAATAATCCGGAAGAAACACTTTCTGTGCGGGAGGGGAGAGTAGTGGCGCAGGGGATGAGCGGAGATTATCTGCTACGTGTGTTTGTGGATGTGGACCGCGACCCACCGGAAGTTGTAACAGCTTACCGAACGAGTAATATTGACAAATACAGGAGGTCATCATGAAGGCAGTTTATGACTCAAAAACAGATACACTTGTACTGGAATTCAAGGCCGGGCCTGTTGCCGAAAGCGATGAAGATAAACCAGGCATCATCCTCGACTACGATGCCGGGGGTAACATAGTGAGTATTGAGATACTGGATGCGTCCAAACGAGTGGAAGAGACGCGTAGCATGCAATTTGAAGTTGCAGCGTGATGCTTGTATGGGCAGACAAGCACGCACCGAAGAATATACATCATGTTGATGGACAAGATGACACTGAGAAGCGGGACGGACGAAATCAGATGATGAAAGGAAATGGTACAATGGCAGACCCCGGAAGTACCATAAAAGAGGTGAAAATATGATCAATTATCAAGATATCATTACCCTGGAGTCAGGGAAACGGTCTGGGCAGCCTTGTATCAGAGGGTTACGGATTACTGTATATGATATTCTCAATATGCTCGCAGATGGAATGAGCAAGGACGAAATTATAAGTGATTTCCCGGAAATAGACGAGCGCGATATTTTGGCCTGTCTTTCTTTCGCCGCAGATAAAGAACATAAAATTGCAGTCTGTGCATGAAACTGCTCTTTGATGAGAACCTCTCATTTAAGTTGCGTGCAAAGATGCAAGATACATTTCCTGGGTCGAAGCACGTACGCGACTTGGGATTGGAAGAGGTCGATGATATAGAGATATGGTAATCAAGGGGTCAGCCAGCTTGATTTGCGATCAAAAGTCTGGTATATTCGGGTAATGGCTAGATTACCCGGAATCGGTGTTCCCAATCAACCCCTGTGGTGGAGACAGGAAAAGCCAAAACTACAGGGATCAAGCTGGCTGACCCCTTGATTACGTAATACGTAAAGGAGTGGGGTATTTGATCTCTCAGCAAAAGATAAATGTAGCAGCGGAGTTATTGATGACATCAGCCTTGGCTCGCAAGGTCATCTTGTTTGGCTCCTATGCCAGAGGTGATGCTACCGAAGACTCGGATGTTGATTTTTTGGTAGTGGAGGAGCATGTTCCGTCAAAGGTGACGGAAATGGTTCGATTGCGTCGAATTCTTAGACCACTTCGCTTGCCTTTTGATGTCGTGGTCGTTTCGGAAAATGACCTTGAAGACTGGGGGGGGCTGCCTGGAACCGCACTCTACTGGGCATTGAAGGAAGGGAAGGTTTTGAAAGATGCATCTGCGTGATCTGGCACGAAAATTTCTGGAATTGGCTATGCGGGATTGTATTGCATTGCGAGTATTGGCGGCGGATGGGGATGTTGCCGATGAAACCATAGGATTTCATGCTCAGCAGGCTGTTGAAAAGTGTCTGAAAGCTGTGTTGATTCTGCACGGGATTGAGTTCAGGAAAACACATAATCTGGATGAGCTGGTTGATTTATTAAAAGACCATGCGGTTGCAGAGCCACCGAATACGAGTGAACTGGATATGCTGACACCCTATGCAGTTTTATTGAGGTACGATTTTGGTGTGAATGAATCGTTGAGTCGGGAACAATCCATGGTTTTAGTAAAAGACACATATGAATGGGCAAACGGATTGGTTGACAGGAGTTCTCAAGATAGTATCTGGCCCCATTGATTCGCATTGATTGCTGCCCCCGCCAATGGACTATATTAGGTGTGCCCGGCATGCCGTGTTGTGAGGCGGTGCAAGTCCGCCACGCGC
>CAYOUW010000215.1:0-1988 GCA_964407235.1 uncultured Zetaproteobacteria bacterium
AATTACGGTGACAGTTGTCGAGTAGACCGGTTTCTCTGGTTGCGCAGGCTCGTGTTTGTATTCTCTGTTTGCTGACTGGTTTCCCGTCAGTGCCACAATATCCTTGCCATACAATCATTGTCCCCAAGCCCCTCACAGAACCGTGCTTGCGCTATTCACGCACACGGCTCCTCAATAGTGCATTTGCAAACATCAGAACAGATTAACCCTTACGCGTGGTGTCGGAAGCGGAAATATACACAGCAGGAGTTCAAACTTCTCCCAACTGCAACATCCACGCTTGCCGCGGCGGTTCAGCCATTCGTGCAACAACCGGCAAACCTCATAATAAAACCTGCCGATTCCCTGACTGTTATCCGTTACGCCGTAATACGCATAATGTCCCCGCAGTTTAGCCGCCAGCTTTTGCATCAGCTCCGCCGTCGGAAGCGTGCGGTTCAGCTTAAGCCACTGTTTCACTGCCTTGACCTTCGCCGTAAATCGCTTGCTCACCGTCTTTCGCTTCATGCGAAACCGACGTCCATCCCGCGTGCGACTGCAATAATGCGTGAAGCCGAGAAAATCAAACGTTTCCGCCTTCTCGCCCCTTTTCATCGCATGCTGCTGCGCGTACGGACCAAACTCCAACACCTTGGTCTTCTCCGGCGCTATCTCCAGACTGAACCGGTTCAGCCTCGCTTCCATCTCTACACGGAATCGCTTCGCATCGCTCTCTTGTTGAAAGCAAACCACAAAGTCATCCGCATAGCGAATTAAACGCCCCTTCCCTTTACAGCCTTGGCGAAATCGCCGTTCAAACCACAAGTCCAGCGTATAGTGAAGATAAATGTTGGCCAAAAGCGGCGATATGCAACCGCCTTGCGGCGTCCCCCGCTCACTGGCTCGATACCATCCATCTTCACTGATACCCGCCTTCAGAAATCGCTTGGTGTAGCGCAGCATGCGCTTGTCCGCTATCCGGTGGCTTAGGAACATCATCAGCGTATCCTGATTTACATGGTCAAAGAAACCGCGTATATCAGCCTCGACTATGTCGTTCACTGCTCCTTGCTCCACCGTGCGGCTTAACGCACGTAGCGCATCATGACAGCCCCGCTGTGGTCGGAATCCGTAAGAATCATCTATGAAATCCTGATCATAGATGGCCTGCATAATCCGCACCATGCCTGACTGCACCAGCTTATCTTCCAGCACCGGTATCCCTATCGGTCGCTGTTTCTTACCGCCAGCCTTCGGGATATAAACCCGCTTGACTGCACGAGGGATGTACGCCATTCGATGAAGACGCTCGACCAGTCCGGTCAGGTTCGCCTCCAAATTCCTCGCGTACGCCTCTTTGGTTACTCCATCAATGCCTGACGCAGCATCATCCTTCAGCCGCATAAAGCATCCCCGCATCATCTCCACCGTCATCAAATGAAACAAGCTTGTAAATTGACACGATGCATCCTTGCGAGCCTTCTCCGCTATCCGGCAAAGTTTCGTTTCTACACTTTCATCGCTTCTGCGCACGATGTGTATGTCTCCTTGCCAAGCACACTATTGTGACCGCCTTTCCTCCGGCAGCATTACCCGCCTTCATCGGTACTACGCAGTCATCCGACTCCCTGTCCCGCGTTTGCCTTCCTTACTTTTTATCGCTTGTCCGGCATGCTCTCTTCCATGTAAGGCAAAACAGGGTCTCCCGGGTTGCCGCTTATTCTCAATCTCCAACATGCCATGCTCTCAGACCCCGGGGCGGCGTATGCAACTCGCCTGTTGTCGCTGCGCACACTGTTGGCTTCCGAATTAGTAACTCCGTCACCCTTTCCCATTTTGTGTATTTCGAGGCTCAATCACTTCAGCTTACACTTACGGCCTGTTGGTTCGCTCCCTCTGTGCTTAATCTTTGGGATTACTCCCGCCGACCCAGAGTTCACTTCCCGGCGGGCGGCTAACCCTTACCGGCGTGGGTCTCTCACCCACCAAAATAAACGACCTTGCCCGGC
>CAYOUW010000216.1:0-1981 GCA_964407235.1 uncultured Zetaproteobacteria bacterium
GCTGCGATCTCGCCGCTGAGGTCACGCTGCGCGGTTTTCACATCGGAACGGGTGGCAACGCTTTCGCTGAGTGCCTGTTTCAAGGCGCGCAGAGACAGGTTGGCCTGCTTTTCAGTAAAGCCGCCAGTCTGCTGCAAGGTCTCGATGTAGGCGTAGGTATCGAACATGGTCTCTCTTGCTTCCATTTCTAAACTCCTCGATAAGTGCTAAAAAAACAACCGCTCAAGGAGCATGGCTCGCCACCGTTCTCGCGGGGGAAGAAAGCCCCAGAGAACGGGTTAGTATCAATCTGAGTCTAGCACAAGAAACGCGCCGATTCGGACTTTATCACGCCAGGTGAGCGTGCACCTGTACCCCGTCGATGAGCTGCACCAGCAAATTCGCCGCCGCTTCCCGTTCGGCACGCGCCCGACTGCCGCCCTCCCCCGTCCCGCTCCGTTCCCGTTCGCCGAGACGGCAGGTACAGCGATGGTGGCCCATCGGGGTACGCTGGGTACGATATACCGGTGCCGGCAAGCGCTCGCGGGCGGCGTACTCCTGCAACCGGCCCTTGGGATTACGGATGGACTGGATATAAGCATCGAGATGCGCGAGGTTCGCTTCGATTTCACGGAACCGTGCCCCGAACCAAACCGCCACGCACGCGCACAGGGCGTCGAATCCCTGATCGAAATAAACGGCTGCGGCCAGGGCCTCGACCGCATCTCCGATCATCGCATCCGTGCGCGCACCGCCGATGAGTTTCTCCTCCAGTCCCAGTGCCGTACCCACCAGGACGAGCATCGCATCGTTCACGCACGAGGCGCGCAAGACCGAGAGTCCGCCTTCGTCGGCGGCCCGGGCAATCTCGACCAGGCGCAGCGTCACGGCTGCATCGAGGAGCCGATCGCCCAAAAATTCGAGCCGCTCGTTGTTCTCACCCCGTCCCGTGGCCGGGGTGAGCGCCAAACGTGCCAGCGCCGGGTCTCGAAACAGGTAACCGCCGATCCGCTCGCTCACGGCATGTGTCGGGCGATGAGATCCAGCGTGGAGATGCGCGTATCCAGATACAGCAGCAAGTCCTCGATGTCACTGTTGAGCGGGATGTGGGTGCGAATACTCGCGCGCAGTTCCAGACACGCCTTCAGTAGACGCCGCTCGGCGATAAATATCCGGTAATACGCCCGACTCTCTCCCACCAGCCCGCACGTACTGGCATAGATTTGTCCCGTGGCATCGGTGCCGACACGAGTGATATTCACCCACACGCCGCCGCGTGAGATCTCGAAGGGCAGGGTTGCATCCGGTTCGGGATAATGCGCAAACAAGGCCGCTATTTGACACACATCGACCCCGCTCAACAGCACGCCGGCACAGGGCCGCGGGCGCGGCCCCCGGGCCTCTTTCTCCAGGGGAGAGTGCATGAGCACGACCAGACCCGGATCGAGACCGACTTGGGCCTCCGCCTCGGCGGCCAGCCAGTGAAGATTAGCCGGGCGCTCGATCGCCTCGGTTTGCTTCCGGCGCCAGGCCGGGAGTGAAATGACCGGGGCGAGCCGCTTGGAAGCACCGGATTCACTCATCTATGTCATCCCCCGACAGCTTGTATTTGAGCCATTGCACGAAACCCAGCCGCGTCTGCCCGCAACTCCGGAGAACGAACCAATCACCGAGCAATCTCCAGCTGATAAGCAGTGCCGCGAACAGCGCCATGGCACTGTTGTAGAGCCACACCCTCTCGGCCCAGCCGATCCGGGGGGCCGTCACGGCCACCGCCAGCAGCAGGCCGTAGGCGCCCAGCAGTGCCCACCAGCCGGCGCGTAGCTCTGCCTCCTGTTTGCGTTGCGCTTGCGTCTCACCGGGGCGCAGTGCGTGAAATTTAATCATCATTCATCCCCGTGTTGAAGAATTAAATCCAGATTAGCACGCCAAAAGGCCGAATCAAGTGTTTGGCCCAGCCTCAGATTCTAAACACCCTCACCGTCAGCGACTTCGACACCTG
>CAYOUW010000217.1:0-1955 GCA_964407235.1 uncultured Zetaproteobacteria bacterium
GGAAACTGTAAGATGCGCACATGGCAACCGACCATGCAACCACGATTGTGATGACGCAAGAGTCCGCACACATATCCGCTACATAAAGGGGCGTCCTGTTCATGTATAAAATCATCCCGTTGATCCTTGGCGTACTTTGGGGGACAATCATTTTCTCCACGCCAGTCACATCGCATGCGGCAACCACGTTGCACGCCGCAGGCTCCACCACCGTGCTGCCCGTGGTCTCCACCGCAGCCAATATCTATCACCAGCAGCACCCGAATGTGATCATCACCGTATCCGGTGGCGGTTCCGGCGTCGGCATTGCCTCGATGATCCAGCATACGGCGGATATTGGCATGGCTTCACGCGAGATTGACGCGGAAGAAGCCGCGAAGCTCAATGGCCGCGTGGATGTGTTCACCATCGCCAGGGATGCCGTCGCTGTGGTCGTGTCCAAAGCGGTCTATGTCGGCGGCGTACACCAATTATCACTTAAACAAATCGCTGATATTTATCGTGGAAAAATCAAGAACTGGAAGGAAGTCGGCGGACCGGATGCTCGTATCTTCGTCATTGATAAAGAGCCCAGCCGAGGCACCCGTCAGGTGTTCGCCAGGGCAGTGCTGGGGAATGAGCACGCCCGTGCGCCCGGTGCATCCGTCATTTCCGGCTCCAACAATGAGGAACAGGCGCTGGTCGCGCACAGCAACAGCGCCATCGGCATGCTTTCCAATGCATGGCTGAACGATGCCGTGCGCGGCGTGGCGGTAGGTAAGGGCAATCACGCCGTATCGCCCGATATCCAGCATGTGCGCGACGGAAGCTACCCCATTAGCCGAAGTCTGCATGTCGTTTTGCTCAAAAACGCTTCTCCCGAGGCGCACGCTTTCGTGAACTTCCTGCTCTCCCCGCGGGGGCAGGAAATCGTCAAACAATCCGGCTACCTGCCGGTCCGTTAAAAACCAGGACGCTGATTTGCACAGATTACTGCATTTCTTCTTCCGCGCTGATCTGTATCCGCCTGCATTCAGCCCGGACTGTTCATGTTAAAGTTATGGATAGGCGGGTCTGCCCTCACAGCTTTGCTCGTGACACTGCTAATGCTGGGGTTTCTGGTTGAACAATCATGGCCTTTCTGGCGGCAATACGGCATCGGCATGCTGTTTTCAGGTGAATGGTATCCCTATGAACACCTGTTCGGCATGGCCCCTGCTATTATCGGCAGCTTCTGGGCGGCAACTGTTGCACTGATCATTGCCATCCCGACCGGTATCGCCGCCGCTGTGATGAGTACGGAATTGATGTCCGGCCCGTGGCGCGGACTGCTGCGCACGGGTATGGAATTACTGGCCGGGATTCCATCCGTCGTTTACGGCCTGCTGGGGTTATGGGTGCTGCTGCCATTCCTGCAATCCAGCCTCAACCTGTTAACCGGACACAACCTGCTCGCTGCCGGACTACTGCTATCGGTCATGGTGCTGCCGACCATCATGGTAATGGCGCAAGACGCCCTGCATGAAGTACATATCAATCAACGGGAAGCTGCTCTAAGCCTCGGCATGGACTGGAACACGCGCTTGTGGCGCGTACTCCTGCCCCAGGCTTGGCCGGGCATCCGTTCGGGCATTTTGCTGGCGCTGGGACGGGCGCTGGGGGAAACCATGGCCGTCATGCTGGTGGTCGGCTCCATGGACCGTATTCCCGACCCCTGGTATAACCTGCTGGCACCGGCACAAACGCTGACCTCGCGCATTGGACGTGAAATCGGTGAGGCAACATTCGGCTCAATGCATTTTGCGGCACTCATGGCCTGTGGTCTGCTGCTCGCGACCGCCACAATCACCATCAGCCTGCTGGCGAACATGGAAAAAAGGGGACAGTTTACGTTCTTCCCCGGCGAAGCCGGAAACCGGACAAAGTGAAACTGTCCCCTTTTTTCCATATGAACAATCGCATCGCAAAAACAGTGA
>CAYOUW010000218.1:0-1948 GCA_964407235.1 uncultured Zetaproteobacteria bacterium
CCGGCGGTTGCCTTGGCCGTGGTGGCGCTGAGCGTACCGTCACTCGCTACCGGGGGCTGGTCGGTGGTGGTCTTCCAGCTTGCTGTGGCGGGACTGCCGAGCGGGATCGTGTAGTTGTTCGCCGCCCAGAAGCCGCCGAGCACCACGGTGGTGGTGGTGGGGGTGCCGCCGGTGGTGGGCGTCATCTGCTCGAGTGCGAGTTGGCTCCCGGCGGGAGCCCAGGCGCCGTTGGTGCCGGTGAAAGTGCCCGCGAACGAGCCGCCGCTGGTGGAGTACTTGCCGTTTACGGTGGTGAGGGCGAGGCGGAAGCCGCTGGTTGCGCTGCCGATGCTCACCCCGCTCACGGTAACGGCGTTGGAGGCGAGTGCCTGGCCGAGCGGAGCGCGGGTGACGGTGGTGAACGCCGGGGTCGTGGGCGTAAGATCGTAGGCATCGCTTAGCACCCGGGTGACGAACCCGGCCATAACGGAGAGCAGGTTGGGGTCGGCCTGGCCCGAGGCCACGATCCTGCCGTCGGCCTGTAACAACAGCGCGGTGGCGGTGGGGGCGTAGTCGTAGCCGCCGATGTTGGTGAAGTCGATGTCGCTCACGCCGGGCACGCCGACATTGCCGATGAAGTCGGGATCGAATGTGCCGGTGGCGAGCAGGCGTCCGATCAAGAGGCCATTTCCGCCGTCATTGACGCTGATCAGGATCTTGCCGTCGGGCTGCACCGCAACCGGCACCTGCCGCGTCCCACCCGGAACGGAGCCCAAGTCAAGTGGACTGCCGCTGTTGAAGCCGGGATCCACCGTGCCGGCGGCGAGATAGCGTTGGATATAGAGCTCATTGGTGGTCGAATCCAGCTCGCTGATGACGAAGCCGCCGTCCGGAGCCAGCGCCAGGCCGGTGAGAAACCGGTTGGTAGCGCCGGTGAGATAGCCGCCGTTCGTTCCGAAGCCGGTATCCACCGTGCCGTCCGCCTGCAGTCGCGTGAGCTTCCAGGTCCCTGCACTTGTCAGTTGACAGCCCGCGATGAGGGCCCCGTCGGGTTGCAGGGCGGGAAAGCACCGGATGTTGGGATTATTGATGGCGGCGATCTGCACATGCCCGTTGCTGCCGAAGGCGGTATCGGGCGTGCCGTCGGGATTGAAGCGCCATACCGTGAGTTCGCTCTGCGTGACGCCGGTACCGTACGCGTCGCCGGTGACGAGAATATGGCCGTCGGCGGTGAGCGAGAGACCGGTACCCTCGGCGAAGGTATTGAGCGGGTCAACCACGATGCCGGTGCCCGCCGCACCGAAGGCGGTATCGAGCGAGCCGTCGGGCTTGAAGCGCGCGAGTACCATGGCTATGGTGGTACCTCCAACGACGCCGGCGGCGAGAATCCGGCCCTGGCCGTCCACGGCGATGGCATACAAATCCAGGGTGCCGCCGGTGAAGGCGGGGCCGGCCTGGTCGGCGGTCAGGGTGATTGCCCCGCTGCTGCCGAAGCCGGTATCGAGCGAGCCGCCGGGTGTATAGGCGGTAATCGTACCGCCCCAACTCGCTTGACCTACATAGTCCCCTGCCCACAGGATGTCCCCGTTAAGCGGGTTCATGGCCGCGGCGTAGGGGTGAATGGAAGTGCCGATAGAGTTGAAGACAATAATCGCCGGCCGGCCGCCGTTGAAGCCGGGATCGATATTGCCCGGCGCGGCAAGGGCCGGCAGGGCCGCGAGACCCAGCGCGAGCACGGCCAGAGTGGAGACAAGAAAACGAAGTTTTAAATGGAGTTTCATAGGAATATCCTCTCTGGGTTGACTGGAAGTGGCATGGGGGCCGCGGCGGCGTAACCACCACGGGACGAGTGCGAGCAGCAGTAGGGCGAGCAGTGCGAACGGGCCGAAGCTGCCGCCGCCGCCGCCACTGGGCGGCGCCTTCTTGACGGTGACGCTCACGGTGGCGGTGTTGGAGTCGGCCACCCCGT
>CAYOUW010000219.1:0-1940 GCA_964407235.1 uncultured Zetaproteobacteria bacterium
GTATGGATTCGGAAGGGTGATGTCGCCCCGATGTACGGTCGTTACAGGGGCGACCGGCCAGTCGCCCCTACGGTATCGTGAACGGGTGCGGTTTATCCTTGGGGCACATCCGGGATCCACGGAGGTTGGCAGTCCGAGTCGCGTATCCCGCACTCGGGTTTCAAACGGCTGGGTATAAAAGTTGCAATCAGACGGGTAAAAACTTGCAATTAGCCGGTACTCGGATTTACGATTGACCGATGTCCCGGCCCGCCCTATATCCGCGCTATGCCGAGCCGTGTCTCACCGAGGCGCTGGCCGACTCGCCCGTGGTCTTGATTCACGGGCCGCGCCAGTGCGGTAAGACCACGCTGGTGCAAGCGGTGGGTACCCGGCTGGGGTACGCCTATCTGAACTTCGATGATGATGTTGCCCGAGATGCTGCCGAGGCCGACCCGAAAGGTTTCGTGGACAATCTGCCCGGACGGGTCATACTGGACGAGGTGCAGCGCGTGCCCACACTTTTCACCGCCCTGAAGACGGCGGTGGACCGTGTGCGAACCCCAGGCCGTTTCCTGCTGACCGGTTCCGCCAATGTGTTGCTGCTGCCCCGGCTGGCCGATTCTCTGGCGGGCCGCATGGCAATCCAGCGGCTGCACCCCTTGGCGCAGTGTGAGCTGCAACGCCGTGCGCCGGGATTCCTCAGTGCGCTGTTCGGCGGTGGGTTCAAAACCCGATGCAGCGAGCGCCTGGCCGGCCGGCTGGCCGAGTGCATTGCCGGAGGAGGCTATCCGGCTGCGCTGGCACGGCCGGCGGGGCGGCGGCGGGCGGCGTGGTACCGTGATTACCTCGAAGCCATCGTGCAGCGTGACGTCCGCGATCTGGCCCACATCAGTGCGCTCGATGTCTTGCCGCGGTTGCTCGCGCTGGCAGCGACGCAAACGGCACGATTGTTCAATGTGAGTGAACTCGCTGCGCCGTTTCAGCTTAGCAGGCCGACCGTCGGCGATTACCTGACGCTGCTCGAAAAGATGTTCCTGCTGGAAAGGTTACCGCCCTGGCATAGTAATCGTCTGAGCCGACTGGTGAAGACGCCGAAATTGCACCTGGGTGACACCGGGCTTGCCTGCGCGCTGCTGGGTGTGAATAGTACGGCGCTGGCGGCCGATCGACCTCTTCTGGGGCAGCTCCTGGAAACTTTTGTGTTTCAGGAACTGCGCCGGCAGGCGAGCTGGCACGATGAGTCGCTGGAATTCTTCCATTTTCGCGATAAGGACGGCGTCGAGGTGGATATTGTGATTGAATGCGGTGCCCAGGCCCTGGCAGGCGTGGAGGTGAAGGCAGCGGCGACGGTGACCAAAAGCGACTTCAGGGGCTTGCGCAAGTTGCGCGATGCCGCGGGCCGGCGCTTTGCCGGCGGCGTTGTGTTGTATGACGGTGAAACCAGCGCCGGCTTTGGCGATGGGCTTTTTGCCGTGCCGATGCGGGCGCTTTGGGAAATGACCAAGGATGATATATGAGCCGGCAAACCGATGAACGCGCCTTCGAAACCCATGCCGAAGGCGACTGGCCGGTCGCCCTCTTTTGCAGAATATGACCGCATGAGCAAGAATCGCTGCACCATCAGATTGCGGGGATATGATTATTCGCGAGCGGGGATCTATTTTGTGACCATTTGCGCACAGAATCGGAGATGTATTTTTGGGGATATTTTGAACGGTGAGATGCAATTGAATAACACAGGGAAAATCGTTGCCGCCGAATGGGAGAAATCAGCGGAAATCCGCGATGAAATTGAATTGGATGAATGGGTGGTCATGCCCAATCATGTGCACGGCATGGTATGGATTCGGAAGGGTGATATTGACCCGGTGTACGATCGCCGTAGGGGCGACCGGTGTTGTGAGGGCGACCAGCCGGTCGCCCCTACGGGGCCGCACCCTCGGTCATTAGGCGCATTG
>CAYOUW010000220.1:0-1921 GCA_964407235.1 uncultured Zetaproteobacteria bacterium
CCCTTACTTGGCTGACATGCATGTGCTGAAAGGATGGATTCCCGCTTTGCATGATAGGGTCAGCGGAGTAAGCTGCGCCGCCTTGAATTTGACCCGGGTCAGGAGGTTTTGAGCGATGACAGAGCGTACCCGCTGCGGTGATTTCAACGCCGATCAGACCGGCCGGAATCTCCGGCTTTATGGCTGGGTGCAAACCAGTCGGGATCATGGCGGCGTGGTGTTTCTTGACGTGCGCGACCGTTTTGGGCTGGTGCAGGTGGTGGCGCATCCGGATACGCCTGAAATTCATCAACTGGCCCATAGTCTGCGCCAGCAGGATGTGATCGAAGTGCTGGGCGAAGTCATTCCGAGATCGCCGGAAACCGTTAACCCCAAGCTCGTTACGGGTGCGATTGAAGTGAAGGCGATTGAAATTCGGGTGCTGAATCGGGCGGAAACGCCACCCTTCCGGATCGAGGATGATTGTGATGCCGGTGAGCAGCACCGTCTGGAATACCGTTATCTGGACTTGCGGCGTCCACGGATGCAGGCGAATATGGCGCTCCGGCACAAGGTGACCCATGCGGCGCGCAATTATCTGGATTCACAGGACTTCCTTGAGGTCGAAACACCGATATTGAACAAATCGACCCCGGAAGGCGCGCGGGACTACCTGGTGCCTTCTCGGGTCTATCCCGGTTCATTTTACGCCCTGCCACAAAGTCCCCAGATTTTCAAACAGTTGTTAATGGTGGCGGGAATGGACCGTTATTATCAAATTGCGCGTTGCTTTCGCGACGAGGATTTGCGCGCCGACCGTCAGCCGGAGTTTACCCAGGTTGATCTGGAGATGTCTTTTGTGACGCAGGACGATGTTATACGTGTGGCGGAAGGTCTTGTTTCCACCATGTTCGAGGCAGGTTTGAATGTAAAACCGGAAACGCCGTTTGCCCGGATTGGCTATCATGAAGCCATGGAAAAGTATGGGCTGGATCGGCCCGATCTTCGTTTCGGACTGGAACACACAGACATTACCGGGCTGATGAAACAGGTCGAATTCAAGGTGTTCCGGGAGCCTGCTGATAAGGGCGGCTTGGTGAAAGTGTTGCGGGTGCCCGGCGGTGGCGCGCTGTCGCGCAAGCAAATTGACGATTACACCCGTTTTGTCGGCATCTATGGCGCCAGGGGTTTGGCCTGGATCAAGGTGAACGACTCGGCGAATATTCCCGGTGGTTTGCAATCGCCGATTGTGAAATTCCTGCCGGATTCGGTGCTGGCTGATTTGTTACTTCGTTGCCAGGCGGAAGATGGCGATATTCTTTTCTTCGGTGCGGGAGATACGAAAGTCGTGAACGATGCGTTGGGGCATTTGCGGGTGAAGCTTGGCCATGATCTCGGATTGTTTCATGAAGGTGACCACAGCTTCGTGTGGGTGGTGGATTTTCCGATGTTCGGATGGAACAGCGATGACAAACGTCCGGAAGCGCTTCACCACCCTTTTACCGCACCGGTTCCGGAGGACATGCATCTTCTGCAATCCGAGCCGCTTGCCATGCGTTCGCAGGCCTATGATCTGGTCTGGAACGGAACTGAAATTGGTGGCGGTTCCATCCGTATTCATGACCCGGAAACGCAATCCAGGGTGTTTCAGGCGTTGCAAATCAGCGATGAAGAGGCGCAAAGCAAGTTTGGTTTCCTGCTCAATGCGCTGAAGTACGGTGCGCCGCCGCACGGCGGTCTGGCCTTTGGCCTGGATCGTGTGCTGGCGCTGATGGTGGGTGCGGAATCAATTCGTGACGTGATCGCCTTTCCGAAAACGCAACGGGCCGCGGATCTAATGTGTGAAGCGCCATCGGAAGTGGGGGAGGCGCAGTTGAAAGAATTGGGTCTTCGGAAACGACGAACCGCCGTGGCGCCTTCGTAGCCTGGGTTATTCATTGCG
>CAYOUW010000221.1:0-1903 GCA_964407235.1 uncultured Zetaproteobacteria bacterium
GGTTACATTAATTTTATGAAAATAAATTGTGCGGTTATACTTTTCGGCTAGGCTCCAGCTATCCAGGCGCAGCTCCATGCCCTGAATAAGCGGCTGAGACGGCTGGAAAGAATACTCCCGCCGCACTCGTCACCATCCGATGCCATCGTCGCAACAGCCGCTGGTGCGGCTACCGCACCACCGTCCGCCGCCCCCCTCGTGTGCGTCCCGAACCAACGGCATATAGGAAACCTGAAAAACTGCGCGCAAGCTGGAAGAAGTTGCAGCGTGGTTTGTCGCGTACTAAATTGCGCCAGTTACTCGGCAAGCCACGCTCGAAACTTGTATTGGGTCGACAAACGCTGTGGTATTACCGTTATCTAGGCATCGGCGGCGGTTCGGTGATGCTGGATAGCAATGATAAAGTAACGGGCTGGCAGGAGCCTCCATTTCATGGCTGGTAAATAAATACCCGATGGATCATAGGAAAGAATGGATAAATAAATCTTGATGTTGAGCTATGGGGTCATTTGCGGAATATGAGGAAAATTAAAATGCACGATACATGGTTCGGGTTTTTACCTGCATGTTTTCAATCTGATTCTATCATATTCGTGACTCACTTTGGGCGAATACTGGCACCGGTCAGTATGTTGTTTATGGCCCTCGCATGGGCTGTGCCGATGGCATGGGCCGGTGATGACGGCTCAATTGCGAAGACACACTCACCCTATCCGATACTTCGACCAAACTCCGGGTATTCGTCCAAACAAATCAAGCATGGCGAATATCTTGTCAGGATGGGGGATTGTCTGACCTGCCACACCGATACGGCGAACAATGGCAAAGCCTTCGCTGGCGGGTTAAAAATCGACACGAAATTTGGGGCGATCTATACGCCGAATATCACCCCGGATCAGGAAACAGGCATTGGTCAATGGAGTGATGCCCAGTTTGTTCGGGCCGTCCGCGAAGGCATTGCGCCGGACGGCTCGTATTACTATCCCGTGTTTCCATACAATTATTTTAATAAAATGAGCGTACAGGATGTTCTGGATATCAAGGCCTACCTGGATGCCGTACCAGCGGTCAGACGGCACAATCATCGCCAGGAGTTGCATTGGCCGTTCAACTATCGCTTTCTCCAGTGGGGATGGCGGCTGCTGTATTTTGATTTTAACCGAGGCGTATTTAAGGAAAGCGCCAAACGCTCGGAATTGTGGAACAGGGGTGCGTTCATCGTTGAAGGACCCGGACATTGTGCCTTGTGTCATACGAAATTGAATTATTTTGGTGTCCCTATAAGCCGCTATTACCTCTCGGGCACCTTTGTTGAGGGTTATTATGCTCCGAATATTACATCACAAGGTTTGAAGCGATTAAGCAAGAAGGCCGTGGCGGATATTTTCCTGCACGATAAAATGCCCACGCGCATCAAGTTGAGCGGTCCGATGAAAGATGTAGAGCACAATAGCCTGCGCTACCTTGATTACGGCGACATGCTGGCCATTGCATCCTACCTGAAGTCGATCAAAAGCGAAGAGCCGCCGGTTGAGAAGTCACCGGAGAAACCATTTAGTCTGGTCGATGGTAAGAAACTCTATCAGTCCAATTGTATCTATTGCCATGGGACCGAGGGGACAGGAGCCCCGCAGGTCAATAGGCAGGTCTGGGACGTGCTGCTCAATCAGCGCCTCGATAAATTGTACGAGGTTGCAATTCGGGGGGACGGGAACATGCCTGCCAAGGGTGGCTGCGATACATGTGCAAATGGCAGGGTCAAGGCGGCCGTGGATTATATGATTAAACTGTCTAAAAAAATCCAGCATACGACCGCTACGCCAAAGTGAGCAGGCATCCAGCTTAAATGGGGTGCAATACAAAAAAGTACACCATTTAAGCTTCTAATGGTTGGTCTTCTATG
>CAYOUW010000222.1:0-1887 GCA_964407235.1 uncultured Zetaproteobacteria bacterium
GGGTGATTCAATGAAGATGCTTTTTTTCTCCGCGATAGCGGCTTCGTCCAACAAATAGCTCCAGCGGACAATTCAAAGCGGCACTTGTTTTGCTTACGCAAAAACGTGCCACTTTGAATTGCCGCTGAGCAAGGCGTTGGGCTGACACCAAGAATTGGTAGAAAAGACGGAGGTTGGATGAACGAAGAAGGATCCAGCGGGAAAAGAGATCGGATAAGAAGGGAGTACGAGAGCCTCTTCGGGATCGGCCTTGGGACGGCAGCAGTCGTTCTCACTCTCCTCAGCGGGAAAGAGAAACTGAAGGCGGTGTTCACATCCCTCAGTGCGGGGACGCTAACCTTCCACACCGTCTTGCCCACTGTTCTTTTCCTGCAGACTATCCTGCTAGGTATTGCATGGTACGTCTCGGGGAAACACGAGTTTTCTCTGCTTGCCAAGTACTACGGTCGGCATGTTCCAGAAAGGTCCTTTGTCACTCTCCCGCTAGTCATCTTCGTCGCAACCATGGTCGTCATACTATCGTATTTTTCCGCTGACATTCTAGTCTATTCCTCGCTCTATGCGGTCTATCTCATGTTCGCGGTCGTAGCGGGATGGCTATCCTCCCAAAACGTCCTCAAGGCGATCAACGACGGCAGGCTCGATAGTACTATTCCCTCTTCTTACCGTGATGAGGTCTACAAATACTACGTGTCGAGGCCTAGCCCTATCCTCGGGTATATCTGTGGGGCCATCACTTTCCTTTCGATTACAATGGCACTGCTGGAAAAGCATACGGTAGTCCCTGCCGAACGGGAACACTTCGAAACTGTCGCTTACGTAGCCATGATTTCGAGCATCCTCATCAGCGAGGTGACAGTGTGGTGGTGGCGGGCCCGTCTCTACCGAAAGACGAGGGATTTGTAACGAACGACTATCTAAAAAGCCGAAGACTCTATGGCCTATTCGTGAACTCGCAGCCCAACATACAAGAGTTGGAGGTTCGAAAATCGAACCTGATTTGGCCCGTATTAGGGGGGTCAATTTTGGACGCTGTTTGACAATTTGTTCCATTCCATCTGAAGCAAAACACACCCATGCAAACGGATCTTTGCGGGTGCGGTGACGACGCGGCTTGCGGTGTTTCGGCCCACCTTCCCCCTTCTCAATCCTGCGACCCGAACGCTCCGAAAAACCGCTGCGTGATGCGGCTCGCTCCTGGCTGTCGTCTGTGTGTCGTGATGTCATATACGGTGACCTCTGTGCGTGGTTAATCCAGATGCCTGGCATGAGATACCTCCATGTGGTTCTCAGGCCAATATACACACTGGTTAAACCGGACAAGCTAATTGTCGCTAACCGGACACCGTAATTGTCGCTGAACAATTGGCGTAGAGATATGGGCGTATTGTCTGATGCCAAACCATGTTCGCCTCATTGCGGTTCCGGATCGGAAGGAAAGCCTGGCACGCGGGATTGGCGAAGCGCATCGACGCGATACACGTCATATCAATTTCAGGAAGGAATGGAAGGGTTATCTGTGGCAGGGTCGTTTTGCGTCATTTCCAATGGATAAGCCATACCTTTTGGCGGCGGCGAGGTATGTGGAGTTGAACCCTGTTCGGGCAAGACTTGTTGAAAAAACCGAGATATGGAAGTGGAGCAGCGCAAGGGCGCATCTTGCGAAGAAAGACGATGATTTTCGCAAGCATGAACGGACAGGAAGACCGTTTGGCGATGATGTGTTTGTTGATCGGATTTCTCAACTGACCGGGCGTGAGCTTGCCATGAAAAAGCCGGGGAGAAAGAAGAGAATTTAGAAATAGGTATTGTGTCCCCTGAATTGCGTTCTATGACAATACTATGGGACGTGACCCCCGCCCTGTTGCACATAGAACATGGCGTCCG
>CAYOUW010000223.1:0-1875 GCA_964407235.1 uncultured Zetaproteobacteria bacterium
ATGTTTTGTAGTAAATTCGGGAAAAGACTTAAGCGAACCACGAATGAACACGAATACACACGAATGAAAGGCAAAGGCATATAAGGGATTGTCACAAGAGGATGATGTATATTTTTACAAGTAAGATTTATATTCGTGTTCATTCGCGTCCACAAGGTGAATTGCGCTTGCGCAAGAGAAAGTACCCTGGGGTATCCGTGGTTCAGGGAAGGGATAAAGATGAGTAATCAAATGGATGATGAATGATACAGGGGAGCAACAGGCAATGAAGACATATCCACCTAAAGGCATGTGTTTATATCCGTGTTCATTCGTGTCCATTCGTGGTTCGATTGTATGTCTGATATAGCTATTCGCGTAAAGAATCTTACCAAGGCTTACCAGATTTATGATAAGCCACAGGATCGCTTAAAGCAAAGCCTATGGCGTGGACGTAAACAGTTTTATCGTGAGTTTAAAGCACTGAATGATGTCTCTTTTGAGGTAAAAAACACCCATTTGTCAAGCCTGACCCGGCTATTTGTGACCCGGCTATTTTGGTAGAGAAGGAGAAAAAACATGATGCTTGCTGAAGCAAAAACAATGACGCAGGGCGAAAGGTTACAAGCGATAGAAGAGCTGTGGGATGTCATATGCCATGATGACACCGTCTTGGAACCGCCAAAATGGCACAAAAATTTACTCACTGAACGTAGAGAAAAGATGCAGTCTGGTAAAGCAAAGTTTATTACTATTGAAGAGATCAAGGCTGCATCACATTAATGCAAGAAATCAGGGAGATAATTTTATTCAGTGATGCGGCCATTGATCTGGATCAGGGGAGGAAATTCTATGATAAGCTACAGATGGGAGTTGGCGATTACTTCTATGATAGCCTGATTTCAGATATTGAGTCTTTATACTTATTCGCGGGTATTCATCCTTGCCATGGCGGTTACCATTATATGTTATCGCACAAATTCCCATTCGCAGTTTACTATGAGATCAGTAACGATACTGTTGTCGTGGTTGCAGTGCTGGATATGCGAAGAAACCCGGCCTGGATTCATGGCAGATTAGATGAGCGTGAGAAATGAGCAATACAAAACGAAAAAAGAGAAGTGTTTCGCTTGTAAATGTGGAGCATGAAAAGAGCATGCTATCTCCGATTTCCCAGCCAAACGCCCAAATGTCAAGCCAGACCCAGTGGTTATGGGGTTTATGAAAGAGGTGAAATATGATTAATTATCAAGATATCATTACCTTGGAGCCAGGAAAGCGGTCTGGGCAGCCCTGTATCAGGGGATTGAGGATTACGGTATATGACATTCTCAATATGCTTGCAGATGGCATGAGTCAGGAAGAAATTATTAGTGATTTTCCGGAACTGGATGATCGCGATATTTTGGCGTGTCTCTCGTTTGCTGCAGATAAAGAGCATAAAATTGCAGTCTATGCATGAAACTACTTTTTGATGAGAACATCTCCTTCAAATTGCGTGCAAAAATGCAAGATATATTCCCGGGATCTAAGCACGTACGCGATTTGGGATTAGAGCAGGCGCGTGATATAGCGATATGGGAATTTTCTAAACGAAAAAATTTTGTGATTGTCACAAAAGATGCCGATTTCAATGATTTGTCTGTGATGCGGGGATATCCCCCGTATATCGTCTGGCTCAGAACTGGTAATGCGAGAGTGATTCAAATCGAGAATATTATAAGGTCTTATCAAGATAGTATTGAGAAATCAGTGGGAGAAGGGAAGTTTGGGGTTATAGAAATAACAGGTTCTGAATAATCAGGATGAATGCATTTGTACAGAGGTATTGGAAGGTGGATAGCCCAAAAAAGGTTTTATATTCGTGTTCACAAGGTGAATGCCGCTTGCGGCAGA
>CAYOUW010000224.1:0-1865 GCA_964407235.1 uncultured Zetaproteobacteria bacterium
CGCGACATCCTCGAAAAATGGGCTGAAAAGCAGGGGCGCGACCCCGAACAAGCGGGTAAGTCATGAGCGCCCTGCTGCCCGAGCAGTGCCCGCGTTTCAATCGTGGCGCATCGACCGGCTCAAAACTGGAAGGTGTCAAACGGTTGAAGTCATGAGTGGCAAGTCCCGGAATGGCCCAAGTAGTTGGCATGACATTGATGGCGGTAATGCATTTGTGATTCCGGTGTCTTTGATCCAGCACGAAAATTACAGCCGCCTGAGCCCTTGGGGGCACAAGTTGATCGCCGACCTTGCAAAACAATTTACGGGATTTAACAACGGCTACTTGTGCGCCGCGTGGTCGTTAATGCGGGAATGTGGTTGGAAGTCGCCGACGACTTTGCGCAATACCATTTTAGAACTGGAGCATTACGGGCTACTGCAATGCACGCAACAAGGGGGCAGAAACAAACCGAACCTTTACGGTTTCACTTGGCGCCGAATAAATGAGAAACCCGGCAAGTCGCTGGACGTTGGCCCAACAACGGAGCCGAGCAATGCCTGGAAAGCAGAGCGACCGCTATTTATTCGTACCACTGGACGGCGGAGAATTGCCAAGCGGAGATCGACATCATGCGCTGCCTGAAATTAAAAACAGTAGTACGCCCCGTGTATCAACCTTGTACGCCCCGTGTACTAGTCAGCTCCAGGGTTATACGCCCCGTGTACAACAAACACGAGACTAGTACGCCCCGTGTATTAGTCAGGTACATTTTTCCACCCTCACTAGTACGCCCCGTGTACACCTTAAAAGTATTACCATGCCAAGGGTGTTTTCTTGAAGTGCTTCAGCATGTATAACCACTTGCTTAACAGACTTGGCAAACGGAGACTACAGGCGGCGACTATCGAACTTTGCAAAGCCGGTTTGCTGACTTGCACACGAGGAAAACCGGGCGACAACGATGCAACGTATGCGCTAGGCTGGCTTCCTTTGGATACCCCTCAACAATTCACACTGGAAGTGCGCGCGCGTCATGAACGAAACATGCGGGTACTTATTGCCACAGAGGCGCACAAATGAAGAGAAAACTTGCATACGTTGCTTGCGTGTTGCTTCCGCCATTGCTCACGTTGGCGGCCGGGCTGATTGCTTTCAGGATGGGGCTAGCACAATGATCAAACCCTGGCTGCACGTTATATTGAGAGGAGACAAACCCCGGGTACAAGGCGAACGTTGCGCTACGACGACGTGAGAGCGCCGTTTGTGGACGTTCGAGCAAAGAGAGGCGGAAATGGCACGCAAACGCTCGCTAAACAACACAATACACGTGCGCGCGGGCGACTTAGGCTGAATTATTGCGTATTCTGGCGAAGATGAACACCGATTCTGGACGAACGTGAACACCTGATTTTCCAACGCATCACGGAGTAGTCTTTTTAACCCAAGTGTTCATCTTCCGTCAACTGGCCGCGTATTTTACGCATGGACTCACCCTTGAGCGGGAGGCGGTGAGCGTTGTGCATCAACCGGTCCAGGATGGCGTCAGCGAGGGTGTTCTCTCCGATGCCGGCATGCCATTGATCGGTCGGCAGTTGACTGATTACCCCCGTTGAGGTCTGTCCGTGACGATCGTCCATGATTTCCAACAGATCGTTGCGCTGCGCCGGTTGCAACGGTTCCAGCCCCCAGTCGTCGATGATCAGCAACTGCACCTTGGCCAGCTGCTTGAGCTGTTTGTGGTAACTGCCGTCGGCCTTGGCCTGGGTCAGTTCCAGGAGCAGTCGTGAGAGGCGGTAGTAGCGCACGCTGTAGCCCTGCCGGCAGGCGTTATGGCCCAGGGCACAGGCGAGGTAGGTCTTGCCGCTGCCGCAGGGGCCGGTGA
>CAYOUW010000225.1:0-1845 GCA_964407235.1 uncultured Zetaproteobacteria bacterium
CGTTTGCCCACATACTTTCCAACCAGCTCCGTGCTATATGGGCCATTTTTATAGTTCGCATCAATCGTCCCCATGACCTTGGGCTGGCCAATCACCTGGTTTCCCTTGATTTTAAGAGCCTGAATATCCTGTTGGTATTTGGAGCTATTCAGAGTCACCGTGCCGTAGAGGTTAAAAGATTCACCCAATTGTTGGCCTGCCGAGAGTTCAACACCCTGGGTTCTAACGCCCCCGACATTCGATAGCTTGGTGAGGTTACCAAAGAACCTGTTACCGCTGGCAACCGTCAGGGTTTCAAGTTTATTCCTATAGTCAATATTGTAATAGGACACGTCAAAACTGGTAGAACCGTTATCGTAGCGATAGCCGGCGTCAACATTTCTGGATTTCTCAGGCTGTAACTGGGTGTTAAAAGTACTCTGAGTGAACATACTGTCAGGTAACGCGCTGAAATTTTCCGAGTAACTGGCGAAAAGCTGTCCCGACCCCAGCTTGTATGTGACCCCTGCTTTTGGCAGAAAGTATCTTTGACTGGTCATCGTTAAATTTGTTTTCGTCATCTGATTATGCGTCAAACCACTAAAATCAATTTTAACGCGTCTGCTTTGAACGCCCAGATTGACACCCAGACTATCGTCAAATAATGAGATACTGTCTTGTAAATAAGCCATCAAAGACGAAGTCTTATAGCGGTACTCAAATTGATTGTAATACAATTGGCTTCTATCAGGCATATAAGACACTTGAGAGTTGATCGTTTTGTACCAGTTTCGGTCATTCCTGCGAATCCCGTCTTCCAGCCATAAGCCCGTCTTAAACGTATTTATGCCTATCTTGGCATCCACTGATGCCGTCACCCCGTAGCGGCTTGTTCGATAAGTGGATTCGCGGAAAGATAACTTGTTTGGCGGCTTGATTTTTGGCGTGGTTCCCACACCGGTCACAGGATTGACTGTAAGGATATACCCGGGATTCCAGCGCCCCCAACCATTTTGATAATGATAATATGGAAGGACGGTAAAATGAATATCGTTTGACAACATGCTATCCAGCTTGACGCTGTACAGGTAATCCGTTCGTCCATTCGTCCACCCTTCATAGTTATTTTGATCCAGCTTGGAGTTTCCCGTCCATGTCGTATGTAAGCCATAAAAACGGCCATATTTATGAAAGTCGGTCTGGCTTACACTTAAATAATCATGGTCCGCGCGGTCATTGTAGGTTATCTTGAGTTCCAGTGCGCTATCCCCAAACGTGTACACGTTCTTGAATTCGGCATGTTGTCGACTAAGCCTTCCCTTGCTGCGCCATTTATCATAAATCGTGTTTGAGAGGCTCAAGTATGCCTTGTCGTGACCGATCAGACCTGTATCATATCGGATAAAGCTGCGATCCAGATTAAAGCTACCCAAGGTCTGGTCGACCTTGATGGCCTGCTTGTTGCTGGGGGCAATTGTGGTATACGTAAGCGTCCCGCCCAAAGCGGCGTTGGACGGCGATGCAATGTCTGACGAGCCTTGGGACACATTGATCTTCAATAAGTTCTCTGTGTCTATAAAACGATTTGCCGGAGCACCTCCGGCCGTCAACCCTCCCCCCAAGGGGATCCCATCCAGCACTTGACCGATTTGAGTCTTGTCAAATCCCCGGATATATATCTGAGTAGCATACTCATACAAACCCAACGAACCGCCTGATGTTGCATTAACCCCGGGAAGTTTGTTCAAGAGTAGAATAGGTGATATCCCAGGCGTTGAGTTTGCTATACTTTGCTTATTCAGAGTCGTGTTTGAACGCGATACTTTTTGACCGGTAACAGAAACGTCACCAACCGATACCGCACCA
>CAYOUW010000226.1:0-1822 GCA_964407235.1 uncultured Zetaproteobacteria bacterium
ATCTAGCCATTACCCAAATATACCAGACTTTTGATCGCAAATCAAGCTGGCTGACCCCTTGATTACTTGATTATTATAAATACGGGGCTATTGCTTTCATAGCAAACAAACGAACATGCTCAGCAATATTAACTGCATCAGTGGCAGTTTTTATATCGGGCCAAAATTCGAAGTCATAACGCACTGAAACCGCATAATCAGATAATTCCTCTAATTCCAGCGCCTTGAAATCAGCATTCAGGACAACTTCAAGGCAAAGTATCTGAAGCTCTTCAAGGTCATGTGTTCTGGGTATATCAAGCCCAAAAGCTGCCATGACAGCTTTTAAATATTTCTCAGAAGCTTGCTGGGTATGAAAGCAGGCAGTGTCATAAGGCCCATCACTGGCAACTGTCCGCCTAGCAGCGGCAAGATCACTATCGCCTTTCTGAACCCACCCTTTTGCAAGGTCTGACTTAAGCTTCATAAAGCACCGTCCCTTCACGCAATATCGTTGTAACAAAAGCATTCGGCACGGATTTCCATTCATCTATTTCTTCAGGAGACCATACGACAATATCCTTGGCTACAAACAAACCCGCAACAACCTTCCGGTAACGAGCAGCTCTTTTATATCGAGGTAAACATGAATGCTCAATGACAAGCAGATCAATATCGCTATCTGTACTGGCATCTCCTCTTGACCGAGATCCAAAAAGAATAATTTTCTCAGGGGAGCCGATACGACACATTCTTTCTACCATGTTTGATAGGATAGTATTCATTTCTGCTTTATTCACCATTCAACCTCCTTATCTCATATCCGCAAATTTTTTTCATGGCTTTTTCTTCTTTACGAATCAATGGAGTCAGATACTATTGATTTTACACTATTACCCATTCTATTGGTCCATCTCGTATTGATTTATGATTCTTTCAATCAATTCTTCATTTAACCCGGTAATTTTCTGAATAAGATCATGATCCAAACCCGACTTGAATGACTTAATGACAACTGTCTCCTTATTTTGTTCTATCCCTTGCTCTATCCCTTGTTTCTTAGCTAGATCAAGCGAACTTTTTTGCATATAGACCCAGTCTTTCTTGCGATGCTGAAGCTCCAGCTCCTGTTCAGTAAAGTTAGCTTCATTGGCTATGTCAAAAGCTTTCTCCAGCTCTTCATTGAGGTTTTTAGGGATGTAATCAAGTGTTCCGGCATTCTTGATGAAATAAATCCATTTGTCCCGGATGTTGCTTAGCTCGGATTCTACTTTAGTGAATTTTGGCAATTCGATAAAAATCAGTTCAATATCATCCAGATAATCAATCAGATGTTGCTTTTCAATGAGTTTAAAATGACTGATAACATCTTGATGCTCTTTAAACAAAGTAAAGTCAGTGATCGTTAGCGCTATCACCGGGTTGAGTAATTTAAAATCGTCACCTTTTTTAAGCTGAGAAGAATATTTTTTAGCTGCATTATATAAAATGCGCTTTTCAAATCCTTCAGTATTCAGTACCTGCATTTCTATAATCACATGGCTTCCATCATCTAACACGGCCTTAACATCAACATAGGTGTCTTTCATTCCTTTAAGCATAGGAATGTTATAAGGATCAACGATGGTCAATGATTTTATATGCTGGCTGTGATTAAAAATAATCACAGCATTCAAAAAGTTAATCAGAATCTCTTTAGATTCCTCACTGCCAAATACCTTTTTAAATGCGAAATCTGTTTTAATATCTAAAAAATCCATGTCAGTTTATCCTTTATTAAATCAATGGGTAACTACTCAGCACCCCTTAACCTGGCGATTACACTATTGGGATAATAGGCTCG
>CAYOUW010000227.1:0-1817 GCA_964407235.1 uncultured Zetaproteobacteria bacterium
CCGACGGGTTAATTCCTATGAGCACAAACGGGTCAATTCCTGTGAGCGCCCAAGTTTTGCGTCATTTCCAATGGATGAGCCCTACCTTTTGGGGGCGGCGAGGTATGTGGAGTTGAATCCTGTTCGGGCAAGGCTTGTTGAAAAAGCCGAGATATGGAAGTGGAGCAGCGCAAGGGCGCATCTTGCGAAGAAAGACGATGGTTTGGTGAAAGTTAGCTCCATGCTGGATCGGGTAAACGCTTGGTCAGACTTGCTGGCGAGTGATGACTTGGCGGTGTACGATGATTTTCGTAAGCATGAACGGACAGGAAGACCGTTTGGCGATGATGTGTTTGTTGATCGAATTTCTCAACTGACCGGGCGTGAGCTTGCCATGAAAAAGCCGAGGAGAAAGAAGAGAATTTAGAAATAGGTATTGTGTCCCCTGAATCTGTTAATAACTCCGAAGATTGTGTCTATCTGGTGAATGGCCTAGCCGAATATTTACCTGCGTTCCTGCTCAAGTTACTGATCGCGCGGATATTTACTTTTTGGGTGCCCACGTCCTGATATAAGCGGTGATATCCTGGAGATTATCGTCGGTCAGTTTGTAAACACGCCTACCTGCGAGGTGTACATGTTGTCCATAACGAAGGTGCAACTCCAATTGGTAGGCATTCAGCCTGCCAACTATCGGCTGTGAATCAGCATGATCTGTCAGGCGAATATGGCCGGGAGCGGTATGACAGGAAGCACAGTTTTTCCTGAACAACATGGCACCGTGTTGCTCATTCACCTTGTAGCGCAGGCTGTAAACGTAGGCGGCGATATTTACGATATCAGGGCTGGAAATTTGATTGAGCTTGGGTTTCATCATGGTGCCGGGACGGCCCAAGCGTATCGTATGGATCAGTCCTTTCATATCCAGCTTGCTGTAAACGAGATCCTTGGCACCCAGTCCGGTTCTCGCGTGACCATCCCTGCCGTGGCAGACGGCGCAAACTTGCATATAGCGTTTTTTCCCCATGCCTGGTTTTGGGCTAAACCTGAATGTTTTAATATATTGAATTACCGCTTCAATCTCCAGTGGATTTAGCGCATCTTTCTTGGCTGTCATTTTGCTGTTATGAAGCCCGTAGGTAATAATACGACGGAATTCATCGGTATCCAGCCATTGCGCTACCGCCCGCAAGTTTCGGGCCGGAAACGGTTTGAGGTGTTTGCCGTACTCGGAAACGCTCCCGTTCTTTCCATGGCATACGGCGCAGTTTTGCTCATACAACGTTTTACCATTTGGGAAATCCGACGCTTCTGCTGACCCCATACCCATGAAAATGACAGCAAACGTCAGTATATACCAACCCGCCTTCATCATTTGGCGTGGATTGACCGGATATAGCTTACCATGGCCTCAATTTCCGCAACTGAAAGTTTGCCGCCGAACCTCGGCATAATATTGTGCCCGTCGGTAATAGTCGTTTTCAGCACCTTTGGATCCGTACTCATGTGGATAAACGCGGGGCCAACCTTCCTCCTGTTCAGGCTATGGCACATAGCACACCTCTTTTTGAAGATTTTAGTGGCATTTACTTCGGCCATTGCAGGCTGAATACCAAAACCAAGGATAGCAATGGTTATGGCGGCGGTAACGATTTTTTTCATACTATGCTCCCTTCCCATTAAGAAATATTTGTTAACCTAATAATGCTCCCACCATATGATCGCTTATGCAACTACCTATAAATCGTCTCTCCAAGCCGCTGGCGTATCGCCCCCATTTAAGCGGGTGCAATACAAAAAAGTATGGTTAAAACATAGCCATCTGGACTCATAGCACA
>CAYOUW010000228.1:0-1815 GCA_964407235.1 uncultured Zetaproteobacteria bacterium
GCGCAATGAGCCTGTAACCGTGATGTATCATGGCAAGGAAAAAGCCATGATCCGGCCCTCCGAACAAACACCCACGTCATCCGTGCGTAGTCACGCTTTTTTTGGCATGAATCAGGATGGCGTTGCCGTAGAAAGCGTCATCGACGGATTACGTGACGGGCGGGACTGATGCTGTTTGATGCCGATCTTCTCAACTTTGTACAACGCGGCAACGTCATTGGCTTCCCTCAGAATACGCTGCCCATATCTTGGCCTGGTATTGTTGACTACTGACCAAAAAATTATCGAATACGAGTATGTATGTCAAAACGATCTGATCAGTGAGGTTCATGGGGTGTCCAGTTGGCTCGAAAGTTAAGTGCATTCAGTAAACTGTCGCCGTAATTCTGTCGCCGTAATTCAGGCTTGCGGACGGCGGACCGCACCTACAGGATTGCCCGATGCCGCAACCACCCGCCCCCACCACAAGCCAACCCGTGGACGAACACGCCTTTTACCGGCTCGGTCCGGAGCAGGTGTTGCAAGCGGTGGAAAGCCTCGGTTTTATCTGTAGCGGCCACCAACTGGCACTGAATTCCTATGAAAATCGCGTCTATCAGATTGGCCTGGAAGGAGATGAACCAACTGTCGTCGCCAAATTCTACCGTCCGCACCGCTGGAGCGATGCCGCCATCCTCGAAGATCACGATTTCACGCTCGATCTGGCGGAACTGGACATCCCCGCCGTACCGCCGCTGATGATTGACGGACGGACGCTGCATCACTTTCAATCCTACCGCTTTGCGCTCTACCCGTTCATGCCGGGGCGTGCGCCCGATTTGGAAAATAAAAACCAGATCGAGCAACTTGGCCGTTATTTCGGTCGTTTGCATGCCGTGGGACGCAGTCGTGCCTTTGCCGATCGGCCGAGACTCGATGTGAAAAGCTTCGGCGACAATGCCTATGAATATCTGCTCGAACAGCGTCTTTTACCATCCGAACTGGAGGATAATTATGCGCACATCGGCGAGGACTTGCTCAATGCCATCGAGGATGTGTTTGAAACCCTTGATCCGGCCTATATCCGCCTGCAGGGCGACGCCCATCCGGGTAATATTCTCTGGCAGTGTGGTTCACAAGGTACAGAGGGAACCCCGTGCATCCTCGATTTTGACGATGCACGGATGGGGCCCGCCGTACAGGATTTATGGATGTTCGTCTCCTGTGAGCGTGATCAGATGGAAGCAACGCTGGACACCCTGTTGGACGGCTATACTGCTTTCAGTGATTTCAACACCGCCGAACTGCGCCTGATCGAACCACTCAGAGCCCTGCGTATCATGCATCATGCCGGTTGGCTGGCCAAACGCCGTGACGATCCGGTGTTTCGCGATGCCTTCCCGTGGTTCAATACCCAGCGCTACTGGGAGGAACATCTCCTGTCGCTAAAAGAACAAATAGCCGCCCTGCACGAAGAACCGCTACAATGGCTGGGGAAGTGCTGATTTTTCAGGGCCGGACCTGGGGCTTCTTCAGCGCTCACGAGAATTGACCCACTTTTACTCAAAAAACTGACCCGTCCCACCTCGGCAGAACCATCTGCTCTAAATTTTGACCCACCCGTAAAGATTTCGGATTTGGATAGTTTTATTCCACGCTCCATTTTTTTGATGGAGACAGTATGGAAACGAGATATTATTTGGGTTGTAAAAAAGCATTTCATCCTCGACCACAGTGCACGATCAGAGGGGGTCAGACACCGCATTGGACAATCTTTTCCGACTGCCGGTCTATCAGGTCGATTCAAACCTTGTCGCGGCGCAATAGAATTGTGAT
>CAYOUW010000229.1:0-1788 GCA_964407235.1 uncultured Zetaproteobacteria bacterium
GGCCATGGGACAAGCCATGAAACAGGCGCGCCACATCCTGAAATCGACTTTTGGTTATGATGATTTCCGCCATTATCAGGCGGAGATCATCGAAGCCTTGACCCATGGACGTGATGTGCTGACTTTGATGCCGACTGGCGGCGGTAAATCTATCTGTTACCAAATTCCCGCCCTGGTTCGCAGCGGCGTGGCCATTGTCATTTCTCCACTCATCGCCCTGATGCAGGATCAGGTCGATGCTCTGAAACAATTAGGGATCAAGGCCGCTTTCCTGAATTCAACACTGTCCCCAACAGCCCGGCGAGAGATCGAGCAGGATTTACTGGCAGGCAGCCTGGACCTGTTATATCTGGCGCCTGAACGACTGCTGGGCGAACACATGTTAAATCTCATCGACCAGTGCGAGATTGCTCTGTTCGCCATTGATGAGGCGCATTGCGTGTCCCAGTGGGGGCACGATTTCCGTAAGGAATATCAGCAGTTGTCGATGCTGCATACGCGTTATCCGAATGCGCCTCGCATTGCGCTTACCGCCACGGCGGATCAACGCACGCGCAGCGAAATTATCGAGCAACTGGCCTTGCAAAAAGCCCGCGTATTCGTCAACAGCTTTGACCGGCCCAATATCCATTATGCCATCGCGGAAACCGGCAACAGCCGCGATGCCCTGTGGCGTTTCATGGAACAAAACCATGCCGATGATGCCGGAATCGTCTATTGCCTGACCCGCAAGAATGTCGAAGCCACAGCCGAATGGTTAAGTAAAAAAGGCCGCACCGCCCTCCCCTATCATGCAGGGCTGGATCAGGATATCCGATCACGAAATCAGCAACGTTTCCTGCGTGAGGACGGCCTGGTTATCGTCGCCACCATCGCTTTCGGCATGGGTATCGATAAACCGGACGTGCGCTTTGTCGCCCATATGAATCTGCCGAAAAATATCGAATCCTATTATCAGGAGACGGGACGCGCCGGGCGCGACGGCAACCCGTCCGATGCATGGATGACCTATGGCCTGAAAGATGTCATCAATCTGCGTCTGTTCACTGAAAATAGCGATGCAGGCGAGCAATTCAAGCGAGTCATGTTCCGGAAAACCGATGCCATGCTGGGACTGTGCGAACTGACCAGTTGCCGGAGGCAGGCGTTGCTGGCCTATTTTGGCGAAACGCTGGAACACCCCTGCGGCAACTGCGACAACTGCATCAACCCTCCTGAAACATGGGATGCCACCATTGCTACCCAGAAGGCGCTGTCCTGCATCTATCGCACGCATGAGCGCTTCGGCGCCCAGTATGTTATCAACATCCTCACCGGCAAAGGCGATGATCGCATCATCCGCAACGGGCACGACAAACTTTCCACCTTTGACATCGGCGGCGAGCATAGCGGAGCGGAGTGGCGTGGTATCTTCCGCCAGTTGATTGCCCACGGCTATCTGGCTACCGATACGGAAGGGTACGGCGTCCTCAAGTTAACGCGGAAAGCCTGGCCCTTGCTTAAACGCAGCGAAACGCCGCAAATGGTCATGCTGAGAAAACTGCGCAAACCGCCGAAAGTGAAGAAAAAGAAATCCACCGCATCCATTCCGCTGCAAACGTTATCGCCTCAGGATCAGTCACTATTCGAAACGCTGCGCACGCTCAGAAGCAGGCTGGCCAAAGAACAGAACGTGCCGCCCTACGTCATCTTCCCGGATAAAACGCTCACCGAAATGGCCATCGTCAAACCCGTCACCGAAGGCCAGATGCTGGACATCTCCGGCATCGGTGAAACCAAACTATCCCG
>CAYOUW010000230.1:0-1783 GCA_964407235.1 uncultured Zetaproteobacteria bacterium
TACCACCAGTCGCCAATTCCAGCAATGCCTCTGCCGCCTCGGCAGGCAGATGATCGGCCAATTCCAGCACGCCATCTTCGTCAGACGCGCGCACATCATCCAGCCACTCGGCTGGCACGCCATAGCTCAGCAGATCCTCGTCGGTAGTATCTGCAAACAACAGTGATTTTTGTGGTGGCGTCTGCTCATCCTGCATATCTGCTGGGGCGACATATTTCGGTACAGTAATTTCCCGCACCATTTCGCGCACTTCCACCCACTGCGCCGCACCCGTTCTTGGATGCGTTTCAAGCTTACGACGTTCTGCCCAATGATAGGCTTTGTCGTGGTGACCGACGTAGCACAACATCAGGCTGGCGCTGGTTTTATGAACGATGATACGAATATCGCCGCTCACACGAGCCGACCAAAAGTTCTTGTCCCTGGCCTGGTCCAGCTTGTGCAGGCTCATGCCGGAATTGATCGGGTTCATCTGCAAATCGAAGGCCGTGGTCTTGACCAACTTCTGTTCGTCACCGCTCAGATGGGCCAGGCTGTCGCTGAAAGTGTCGGCGATGAGGAAGTTCATTAGCTCATCATCCAAGTAGTTTCCTTGCCAGCCGATAGACCGTTGTACTACCCACCAGACGCGGCCAATTCGCACACGGTGGATTGTCACGCTGGCTGGCCCTGCTGATTGCCGCATCTATAGCATCGGGTGTAAATTTCCTCGGGTTGATCTCCTTCTTGTACTTTGGAAGATATCCCTTCAATCGATTCGAGCAATCCTGAGCATTGGTAATTCCGCTGCCCTCTTCGAAATGCAATAATAACCAATACTCGAACTTGGGATTACTGAGTGCAAACCCATAGTTTTCCGCTTGTCTGGACCAGCGGTAAAGTTGATCCAACTGTTCCTCTGTCCAATTGTCCCGATCAACCACCAACCATGCCTCATCGGTCGAACGCAGACCTGAGTTTTCAAGGTAATCCATCATCCTTTTAAGAACCTTGGGTGGTGCGCTGTCATTCTGGCCCTTAACGCAACAGACCTTTACCAACGACTCCTCGTTATTGAACAGTGCGAAATATTGCGGCTCCGTTTTACTTCCCTCGGTGGCAACGATAAACAGTCTTCGATAACGACGTTTACCAACCGGGCGATGGAATCTCCGTCTTTTTGGCATCAGTCAATGGCCTCTCGATCCTGCGCATCATCGCAACGACCGGCAAGCGTACCACTAAGCAGAATTCTCGGGATTCCCCCCAGCCTGCCTTGCAAGTAACTCTTGCGAATATCCTTGTCATAGCGAACATCCTTGTATTCGGCAAAGGAAATCAGACTAGATACACCCAAGTTACTCCGTTCTGCAACCCACATCTCATCGCGCCGGAACAACTGCTGATCCATTAACAAAACATCATGCGTTGTAAACAGAAGCTGAGACCGACTGTCCGTTGAGCAACTATCCAGATACGATTCAAGCAATCGTCGCGTTAACAGAGTATGAAGACTTCGATCCACCTCATCGATCACGAAGACTTTTTTTGATTTCACCGCTGACATGGCAAGAAACGCCGGCAACAAGTCGATTACCCGCTGTGAACCATCCGACTCAAGCCGAATATCAAACTTGATCTCGCTCCCATCCGTATTCGGGTGATAGGTGACAAGCTTCTTTGCAATCAGCTCACCATTCTTTCTGGTCACCACATAACGACCTGTGACGGGTTCTGTCATTAGACGGACTGCCATGCCCTCTTTCAGTCCATCCTGGAGGTTTGCCCGGAGCACGTCGGGCAT
>CAYOUW010000231.1:0-1767 GCA_964407235.1 uncultured Zetaproteobacteria bacterium
TAATCTAACCGGATCCGGTTAGACTTCAATGAGGGGGCGATCAATGTCATTGACACGCAACAATCTTTCAAGCGGTTGCGATCCGCTCTTGAATAACCGATGGCGGGTGCGTTTAGTGACGCTGTTTGTGGCTATGTTATTTTTGCCCATGGAGCTGTTCGCTGCCACGATCGCCAACAACATATCCTTATCCTATCCGGAATTCCCTTCAGCCCGCATTGAAGCGGGCGCGGACAAGGCGCAAATTGCACGCGGAGAATACCTGGTAAAGCTGAGTGATTGCATGGCCTGTCACACGGATACCGGGAACGGGGGTACCCCTTTCGCTGGCGGCTTGCGTATCGACACGCCTTTTGGCGCGTTATTCGTGCCGAATATCACGCCGGATAAAGAAACCGGCATAGGAAACTGGAGTGAGGATGATTTTGTCACGGCCGTAAGGGAGGGCATCAACCCGGACGGCAGCTATTATTATCCCGTTTTTCCCTATAACTATTACAACCGCATGAGTCGCGAGGATGTGCTGGCGATCAAGGCCTACCTGGACCACATTCCCGCCAAAAAACACATCAACAAGCCGCCACAAATGGAATGGCCTTTCAACTATCGCTGGCTGCAATTCGGCTGGCGCTTGCTGTATTTCGATTTTGACAAGGGGCAATACAGCCCCGATCCGGAAAAGCCCAAACCGTGGAATCGGGGAGCGTACATCGTCAAAGGCCCGGGCCACTGCACCCTGTGCCACACCGAACTGAATATGCTGGGGGCTCCGAAAAAAGAGTATTCTCTGGCAGGTGCCTTTGTTGAGGACTACTACGCGCCAAGCATTAATGCACAGGGTCTACGGAATCTGTCGCCCGGCGCGGTCGCAACAATATTTATGCGTGATGTTAAACCCACGGGGGGAAAGTTGCTGGGCCCCATGAGCAGTGTCGAGCATAACAGCCTGAGATATCTTCGCCACGCAGACATGCTCGCCATTGCCGATTATCTGAAATCGGTAAAGAGCGCCTCGCCCCCGGTGGAAGGGCTGCAAACGCCGTTAAACAGAAATGCCGGACACAAGCTTTACGAGAGTAGCTGTAGCGCTTGTCATGACACTGGCGTCGTCGGCGCACCCGAAGTAGACAAACGGAGGGTTCGCCAGATCTTGCGCGATCAGGGCCGGGATCATCTTTACCAGGTCGCCATCAAAGGCGACGGTCCCATGCCTCCCAAGGGTGGTTGTAATATCTGTTCCGATGCACGGATAGAGGCAGCGGTTGATTACATGATCAAGCTTGGTTTGGACAAAAAACCTGATACTTATTAACCCGGTTTTTGAGTGTATTTCAACAACGATGCGAATGCCGCCACATCCGCAAACGAAGCCGGCCTGCGCCGCCATCTTATTTCTGAGGGTGATGCGTGATATTCTCCATCTGGCGGCGATTTCTCGATGGTATGCCGGTTTATCTGGCTCGCCGCTACTGGTGGGCCTACTTATGGCGCGTCGGTGCATGGTTTTTCGATCATCAGCCCGTCATCAATGCCATTCTTTTCGGCCAGTACAAAAAGTTAATGAGGGCTACGCTTGCGCGTCTGGGCTGCGAGCGCACGGGCCGGATGCTGCAGGTGACCTGCGTCTACGGCAGCTTGACTCCCGCCCTGATCAGAAAATTCGATCGGCGTCCTCTGCATATCATGGATATCGCTCCGGTTCAATTGAAGCTGGTTCAGAGCAAATGCAAGCAGCCAGGCTGCTTGCTTCCGACACGCATGAATGCG
>CAYOUW010000232.1:0-1742 GCA_964407235.1 uncultured Zetaproteobacteria bacterium
GTAGACGGACTTTTTGCGGCTTTGTCAACAAGAACGTAAAAGTATTCGAGACAGGAAAAATCAACGTTAGCCTGCCACTATTCATAAATCGCCGTGATGTTTGCGCAGGAGCTTTGTCCGCAGCGGATTCTGAGAAGGAGTGCATAGCCGTGCCTACGGACGACCGATCAGGTGAATTGCACTTGCGCAAGAGAGTATCCCCTGAGGGACGATGGGTTTGTTGCGGGCAAAGGAACAAGCAAGGGCGCGGAAGTATTTGTGGGTAAAGGGCGGGGTCAGGCCCCTGCATCCGGTGCGGATCTCAGTGCTTCACCTGGATGCACGGCCCGATTGCATTATACCGCTGACAGCGCCTGTAAGAAACGCTTGTGAATATTGTCAAAGCCCCCATTGGAAAGAATAAGAATGCAATCGTCGGGTGCCGCAAGGTCCACGACATGCCGAACAATGCTCTCCGTATTCGCCAACACCTGAGCATATTCGCCAATGGATCTACAAACAGCTTTCACATCCAGTATGTCTCCGGGCTTCATATTGTGCCTCGAAGGCGGCGTAAAAATCACAAAATCCGCTTTCTCAAAACATTGCGTCAATCGCTTCTCATGGGTATGCGTACGCATCGTGCTCGAACGTGGCTCGACCACCGCCCATAAACGCCCTTTACCGCGCATGTGGGCTTTGGCTGCTTCCACCACGCTTTTGATCGCCGTGGGATGGTGTGCAAAATCATCGAGTATTTTGATCCCGTGCACCTCGCCTGCCAATGTCATACGGCGTTGAATGCCGGAAAATGATTCAAAGGCGTGCTGGATGGTTGGTAAATCAACTCCCATGGACATGGCTGTTGCAGCCACGGCGCAAGCATTGGCAACCTGATGTCTGCCAATCATTTTCCATTTGAGTTGAAGAACCCGTCGATCCTTTCGCCACAAGGAAAAATACGATCCGTCATCCGATAATGTCTCCCACTGCCACTCGGCGTCTGCCTTCCCCCTCTCCGCAAAGGACTGCATGGGTGTCCAGCAGCCTTTCTCAAGCACCTCGGAAAGATTGGGATCATCAGCATTGACGATAATGTTCCCGATTGCCGGAACGGTACGAATCAGGTAATGAAACTGGCGCTTGATAGCGTCCAGATCAGGGAAGATATCAGCGTGATCGTACTCCAGGTTGTTCAGAATAAGGGTACGCGCATGATAATGAAGAAACTTGCTGCGCTTATCGAAGAATGCAGTGTCATATTCATCGCCTTCGAGGATAAAATATTTCCCTGTCCCCAGCCGGGCGCCTCCGCTAAAATCCTCGGGGATACCTCCGATCAAAAAACCCGGTTGTTCTCCCGCAAGATCCAGCACATACGCCAGCAAACTCGCTGTACTCGTTTTTCCATGGGTGCCGGCCACCACCACGGCATGCCGCCCCGGCAATACATGATCGCCAACGAATTGTGCACCGGACGTGTACGGCAACCCGCGAGTAAGCACCTCTTCCACCTCCGCGTTGCCGCGTGAAAGCGCATTGCCGATAAGAGCCAGGTCAGGAACCGGTTCGAGGTTGGCCGCATCAAACGGGGCAATCCTGATGCCCTGTTTTGCCAGATAATCAGACATCGGCGGATACACGCCGGTATCTGAACCGGTAATTCGCCAACCCATATCTCTGGCCAGCTTTGCAATCGCCGCCATCGCCGTGCCGCAAATGCCCAGAATATGAATATGTTTAATCTGCATTATTCATAAATC
>CAYOUW010000233.1:0-1741 GCA_964407235.1 uncultured Zetaproteobacteria bacterium
GTCCAAGAAACAGGTAATGATTCAAATGATACGCCAGATAGAGTTATCAGGCGATCATCGCACCGCAAACGTGAAAAAATGGAGATAAAACATGGCAAACATCGGGCGTAACAATCCCTGTCCATGCGGCAGTGGTAAGAAATACAAGAAGTGCTGCATGATGAAGGAAGAAGCCAAACAGCGGCAGGAGGCGGCGCTGCATGCGCATCAGGGCGCTGCGGAAAAGGCGATTGCATGGCTTTCCCGGCGTTACCATCATGAGATTGGTGCATGGGTGGACGAAACCTGGTTTGGTGACTTCGATGAGACGGTTCTGGATGATCTATCAGAGGCGGAAATTGAGATGATTCAAATCAACGCCATGGAAATGATGCTGGCCGAAGGTAGTTGGGTATGTGAATCAGGCGAAGAAATTGTGTTCATGGACAAGGTGCTGGGGCGGGGCGGGCCGCTGATGAGCGTCGAGCAACGGCAATATCTGCAAGCGTTGCAACAAGCGCCACTCCGTCTCTGGGAAGTCAGCGATGTATTACCCGGTGTTGGCATGACACTGATAGACTGTCTGGATGAAACATCGGTTCGCAAGGTGCAAGAGCGCTCGGCATCCCGGCAAATCAAGCAGTGGGATGTGATTGGCGCACGCCCGCTGCGGGTTCCCGCCGGGCATTGGAAGCTTTCCGGCGCGCTTTACCATATTCCGCGCAAGCATGTTGCCGACCTCACACGCTCCCTGGCGCATGAGATTGACATGGCAGCGGAGGATTCTGAACGAGTCGCCATTAGCCAGGCGATTGTCTCGGAGTGGTTGCGTCTTCTGCTGGATACCAAACCGTTCATGTCGCAAATAACGGATGCCGCCACCGGCGAGCATATGTTGCTGATCACCGAGCATTATCAGGTGAATGACTGGGAGGCGCTGGCAGTCAGATTAAGCGCACTTCCCGATGTGGAAGGCGACCGAAAACAGGGCTGGACCCGTTTTCAGGCGTTGGCTAAGGAGATGACCCGTTCACTGGCGGCCATTAACCCCGGAAGGAAAAAGAATCGAATCGAATTGTTTACGAAGAGTTGCAAGGGCGCGGATGAGCAACAGGCGTGGTTTGAGGCGGTGGCCGGGGATACGGTGGAGCATCTGACCCGCGAAATCGGCGACCCGCTGTCGTTGCTGGCGCGCGGCGAAGGGAAAAAGGTTGCGCCAGCGCCGGAGATTCCTGATGACGTTCAAACGCAACTTGTCCATGACTACAAACAAAAACATTATGCGGGATGGGTGGATAAACCGTTGCCTGCGCTGGAGGATCAAACCGCACGCGAAGCGGTGAAAACACGGGCGGGCAGGAAAGCTGTAGTGGCGCTGCTCAAGGATTTTGAGAATCTGGAAGCAAGGGATGAACACCCCTTCGATTTTGGATTTTTGTGGAAGGACTTGGGACTGGATCGGTAAATGGTCGGATTATGGGTGCAATAAGGGAATTCCGATTTCTTTTCCAAAAGCCAAGCTTCCCGATGCTTGGAAGTATTGAAGGATATTTTATAGGAGCCAAGAGCCCCAAAGATTTGAGTGGCAAATTGGCGGAAATCCCTATCAATAAGGATGGATATTACAGTTTGGTAGATTGTACAGGGAAAGTCTGGATCCTCATTGTCGATCAAAGGATTCTTTCCCCGTTAACCTTCAAAAAGAGGCAGACGAAACTGGGAATCATCAGATTGTTTAATGAGAGAAAAAACACAGAGGTGG
>CAYOUW010000234.1:0-1740 GCA_964407235.1 uncultured Zetaproteobacteria bacterium
AAATGGGCCAAAGTGGGGAAGCCGATCGCCGCTCATGAGTTTTGCAAGAGGCTCAAAGGTTTCAGAATAAAATAACAGGTATTGAAGGGGGATAGAAATGGCTTACGTAAAACCGGAAGACGTTGTTGAGAATATGCTGTTGGCGGGGGCCAGCAAAGGGGATTTGCCCATGAAGGATCTTCTGATAAGGGGAGCCTTGTCGGGCGTGTTTCTGGGTTATGCCACAACCCTTGCTATTACCGCGGCCACGCAAACAGGCCTGGGTATCGTGGGGGCGATTATTTTCCCCGTTGGCTTTGTCATGATCATCCTGCTGGGACTGGAACTGGCCACGGGAAACTTCGCCCTGATGCCGATTGCGGTCATGGATGGAAGAACCACCCTTGGCAAGCTGGCGTTTAACTGGACATGGGTTCTGATTGGCAATCTGATTGGCGGTGTTCTGTATGCTTTTCTGTACTACATCGTCATGACAAAGATGGGTCATGTTGATCCCGCAACCATTGCCGCCACGAAGAAGGTGATCGCCATTGCCGAACACAAGACCATTGCCTATGCTCATCTGGGGTTCGCGGGCACGGTTACGGCCTTTACCAGTGCGATGCTCTGCAACTGGATGGTGACGCTGGGCGCGGTCATGGCTCTGACAGCAACCACGACAATCGGCAAGATCGCCGCTATGTGGCTGCCAATCATGACCTTCTTTGCGCTGGGTTATGAGCATGCCATCGTCAATATGTTTGTAATTCCGGCCGGAATTATGCTGGGAGCCAATGTCACGGTGGCGGATTGGTGGCTATATAATGAAATTCCGGTCATCCTTGGCAATATTGCCGGTGGCATGCTGTTCACAGGTATCGCACTTTACATTACGGCAAGGAGAAAACCGGCAACTACAGGGGCGTGACGAAAATGTGGAGACAAGGTTTGTTCGGCGCTTCCGTGATGCCCGGCCGCGCCTTGATCTAACCCGGGCAAGCCATTCATGAATCGCCGTAACTACCGCGGCGTACAGGGAAAAATGCGGCATTGATGGCGTTTTCAATCCGCGGAGGAAAAACGTGAATCGCACCCGCAAACAAATTATTCTGTTCGCTTTTCTGGTTGGATTGGATCAATTAACGAAGGGGTGGATCGAGCAGCAGACGCCGTTTTTTCACATGACGGTTATTGACGGCTTTTTCAATATCGTCAAGGCGCATAATTTTGGCGTGGCCTTTTCCCTGTTTTCTGACTGGGATCCCCGGTGGCGTACGACGCTTCTGCTTGGCATTACCATCGGTGTTGCCGCTGCCGTCAGTCTGTGGTGGTGGCGGGAACGAAAAAATCCGGGGTTGCTTTCATGGCTGCTTGTCCTGATTCTGGCCGGTGCCACCGGCAATATTTGGGATCGGGTGCAACTCGGTTATGTGGTTGATTTTATTGACTGGCATATTGTGATCGGCGGTCATGATTACCACTGGCCTGCATTCAATATCGCTGATTCCTGTATCTCCGTTGCGGTGGTGTTATTACTAATGACCGGTTTCCGGCGCGGATCATAAGCGATCTGATGCGTTGATGGACTGGTTACCATGCCCTCGAACGGAGAGTGAGACCGGAGCCTGTTCGTGAAACTGTCCCGCACATGGCTGGGAGATCAGATAGGAGAGGATAGTAAGCGTCAAAGCAATGGCATAAGCTGTCTAAATTTCTTTATTGAGCCTTCTGGTGTCGAAATGATGAGGCAGTAAAGTACGG
>CAYOUW010000235.1:0-1736 GCA_964407235.1 uncultured Zetaproteobacteria bacterium
ACGGGGCCGTAGCTCAGTTGGGAGAGCGTTACGTTCGCAATGTAGAGGTCGTCGGTTCGATCCCGACCGGCTCCACCATATAAAACAAGGTGTTACACGATTACGTAACCTCTTGTTTGTTGAGAAATTGACTTCTTGGATCAAATTTGGGACAATGCGCTTTATGAGGGCGCGTTATGGCGACAATTGAAAAACGAGGGAATTTACAGTGGCGGGCGAGGATTCGACGCCATGGCCGCAAACCAATCACCATGACGTTTTTGTATCGCGCAGAGGCCATCGCTTGGGCGGAAAAAACAGAAACTGAGTTACGCGAAGGTACTTGGAAGGATCGGACCGAAGCGGACAGAACAACGTTATCCGCCGCCATTGATCGATACCTTAAAGAAATATCTCATCAGAAAAAAACGCTTACAGGCTATAAAGTGCAATGTTCCCAAGCCAAAGCCATACAATCTCATCAAATCGCCAGTCTGGCTGTTTCGCGTGTCGGGACGGCGGATACATCACAATACAGAGACGACAGATTAAAAGATGTCACAGCCTCTACCGTGCTGGCTGAATTATCCCTTCTTTCCCACCTTTTCACAGTTGCCCAGGGAGATTGGGGTATGTCATATCTGATAAATCCAGTGAAAATTATGCGCAAACCAAAACCGAATCGCGCCCGCGACCGCCGCTTGGTCGAAGATGAAGAGCAGCGACTACTGGAAGTCTGCCGGGAGTACGGCGGCACGCTACATGACGTTATTCTGTTTGCCTTGGAAACGGCCATGCGCCGGGGAGAGATTGCGGAACTTCACTGGAAGGATATCAAAGGGAACGTTGCCCACTTGGAAGATACGAAAAACGGAGAGCGCCGCGACGTGCCGCTATCAAGACAAGCTCACGCCGCCGTCATCCACCAAGTCCGGCAACTGCATGATTCCAGAGTGTTCGGAATGAAGTCCGACAGCATTGGCATGGCCTTCCGTCGCGTCTGCAAGCGTGCAGGCATCGAAGATTTACGCTTCCATGATCTCCGCCATGAGGCGACTTCCAGGCTGTTTGAAAAAGGCTTGAACCCCATGCAGGTTGCGGCCATTACCGGCCACAAAACCCTGCAAATGCTCAAACGCTACACCCACCTTCGGGCGGAAGACCTGGCGAAGATGCTGGGGTGACGACTAAGCTGCCAGTTTTGAACTGATCAATCGGTTCAAGCTAACCCCTTGCTCCGCCGCATGAACAGCCAGTTCACGGTGAACTTCTGGTGGAATGCGGACAACAAAGCGCCCGCTGTAGTTTTTCTCGGCCAGAGGCACTGGAGCAACTTCTCCGCTTTCCCGCATATCGCTTAAAATGTCTTTAACCGTTTTTCGAATACCTGCCAGTAAAAAGTAGCGTAAAGCCCCTTGCTTCAGGCTGGGAATACAAGGAGGTATGGCTTCAAGGTAAAGTCGTCGCCGTTTCTCCTGAAGGAACTTCAACCACCTGTCCTGAATGCGGAGTCGATGACGCATTGAACCGCCAAACCTGAGAAAGTGGTTTGAGTGCGTCTCTTGCGGACACCGTGAACACTCTGGAACCGTGGCCGCTAAAAATCTGTTAAAAAGGGCGGGGTACGCCCGGATCGCCTGCCAAGTGAGTGGTGCTACAATGCCGCCAGCAGCAGGAACCCACCGAAGTGACTACGAAAGAGGGCTGGGCGGCTTGATCAATGACTCGGCTGGAATACCTAGTCGCTGATGAAGCCG
>CAYOUW010000236.1:0-1729 GCA_964407235.1 uncultured Zetaproteobacteria bacterium
TCCGATGATGCTTCAACAGTCCGAAAACAGCATCGTGACCTGTTGGACCGAATGGTGGCTGAAATCCGGCGGCGAGGTTATTCGATTCGCACGGAACAGACCTATATTTCATGGGCGGTCCGCTTTATCGGCTTTCATCACGGACACGATCCCGCCGAACTGGATATGTCCGCAATCAGTTCTTTCCTCGAAGACCTTGCACTATCCCGTAATGTCAGTTCAAGCACACAGAATCAGGCATTAAATGCGCTGGTATTCCTCTATAAACAGGTGATGGGACGGGAGTTGGGCGAGCTTGAATCGTTTGCCCGCGCCAAACGTCCGAAGCGGATGCCGGTCGTGCTGTCTATCGGCGAGGTGCGTCGTTTGCTGGATGCAATGCACGGTGTTTTCCGTTTACAGGCCGGATTATTGTATGGCGCGGGACTGCGCCTGATGGAGTGCGTGCGCATGCGGGTGCAGGATGTGGACTTTGATTACAGGCAGATCAATGTGCGCAACGGCAAAGGGATGAAGGATCGCGTGGTTCCGTTGCCGGATTCGCTGATTGAACCGTTGAAGACGCATCTTGCGGTTGTGAAGAGCATGCACGACGCGGATTTGGCGCAGGGGAACGGCGAGGTTTATCTGCCCGATGCGTTATCCCGCAAATACCCGGGTGCGGCGAAGGAATGGAAGTGGCAATATGTGTTTCCCAGTCGGCGTTTATCGCTTGATCCCCGTTCACAGCGGGTGCGGCGGCACCATCTGCATGAGAACGGCTTGCAAAAAGCAGTGAAGCAGGCTGCCAGAGCAGCAGGCATTGAAAAAAGGGTGAGTTGCCACACCTTTCGTCATTCCTTTGCCACCCATTTGCTGGAAAGGGGCTATGATATCCGAACGGTGCAGGAATTGCTCGGTCATGCCAATGTGAGTACGACCATGATTTATACCCATGTGCTGAACCGGGGCGGCAAAGGTGTACAAAGTCCCCTGGATGCGCTGTGAATGGGCGCTATTCTGGACAAGCAAGGGTGCAGCATTTATGAATCATGCGGGTTAAGGAGCGGCAAACATGAATGATGAAATGTTAACGCAAATTGTCAGCGCCATTGTTCGCGTGGCCTCACCTGAACAGATCATTTTATTCGGTTCCCATGCGCGCGGGGAGGCTGGCCCCGAATCCGATCTGGATTTACTTGTTGTAGAATCGGGAACGTTTGATCAAACCCGGAGCAGGCGGTCTGAACTCGTGCGTTTGTGGAAAGCACTGGCACACTTCATGGTCGCCAAGGATATTCTTGTGTACAACAAGGAAAAAGTGGAGCGATGGCGCGGTTCAGTCAATCATGTAATCGTCAATGCTTTGCGCGAGGGGAAGGTATTATATGAAAGACACTGAACAGGCGCGAATGCTACTATCCATAGCCCGCAAGGATATTTCGGCCTTGATGCGTTGGACAGGGAGGAAACAATCCAACGTTTGACCGGACTTGTGGAATATGTTGAAGGACTCTTGGGCTGAAGCTCACGGCTGCAAATGGTGCATACCGCCGCGACATCATTTAACGGGAATATGAGGTGATTCAAAAACCGGGAAAGGCATCCCGAACATGAACGCCATTGCTGACCGATCACCCCTGTTCATCGGTATCATGTCCGGCACGTCCGTTGACGGTATTGATGTTGGACTTCGGGTAGTTCGGGGTAGAGTAGAGGGCAGGCAACGCCAGCCCTCCCTCATCAAACC
>CAYOUW010000237.1:0-1714 GCA_964407235.1 uncultured Zetaproteobacteria bacterium
CCTACACCGGCCAGGCCCTCAGCGGCACACTGCCCGCGGTGGTGACTCCGAGCAGCGATACGCTCAGCTATGCCATCGCCCAGCCCACGAACGGTACGGTCACAGTGAACGCCACCACGGGGACCTTCACCTACACCCCGAGCAGCGGCTACAGCGGTAGTGACTCGTTTACCTTCACGGCGAAAGACACGGTCACCACGCTGGTCTCCAACACCGCCACGGTGGCGATCACCATCAAGGCTACTCCGCCATCACCCGCGTCGGGAGGTGGTTCGGGCGGCGGCGGTGGCTTCGGCCCGCTCGCACTCTTTGGCCTACTGCTGATCGCACTCGTTCCTTGGTGGCTGCGCCGCCGCGGCACCCGTTCCAATTCCACTCAACTCAGAGAGGATATTCCGATGAGATCCCATTTAAAGCTTCGTTTTCTTGTCTCCACCCTGGCCGTGCTCGCGCTGGGTCTCGCGGCCCTGCCGGCCCTTGCCGCCACTACCGCACCGGGCGATATCGATCCCGGCTTTAACGGCGGCACGCCGGCGATTATTGACTTCAACTCTATCGGCACTTCCATTACCCCCGACGCCGCGGCCATGAACCCGCTTAACGGGGACATCCTGTGGGCAGGGGACTATGTAGGTCAAGCGAGTTGGGGCGGTACGATTACCGCCTATACACCCGGCGGCTCGCTCGATACCGGCTTCGGCAGCAGCGGGGCAATCACCCTGACCGCGGACCAGGCCGGCTTCACCGGCGGCGAGCTGTATTTGCATGCCATCGCCGTGGACGGTCAGGGCCGGATTCTCGCGGCCGGCGAGGTCGATGACGCGGGACTTACCACCTTCGACATGGTGCTCGCGCGCTTCCAGCCCGACGGCACGCTCGATACCGGCTTCGGTACGGCGGGCACCGGCATCGTGGTTGCCCCGCTCAATACCCAGGCCGAGGGTACCGGGCTCTCGCTCACCGCCGATGGCCATATACTCGTGACCGGCGCCGCGCACAATGCCGGTGGTAGCGCTGCCCCGCTCACGGTGTGGCGGTTCAAGCCCGACGGCACGGCTGATACCGGCTTCGGCAGCAACGGTCATGTGCAGATCGCCACCATCAACAATGCCTATTTCGGGTTCTGCTTTCCCGCCCTGCAACCTGACGGCGCGCTCATCGCGGGCTGTACCACTGCGACTTCCTGGAAGCTCACGCGACTGAAGGCGGACGGCACGGTGGATACCGGCTTCGGCACGAGCGGCTACCTCACCGGCGCTGCCTACCGGACTCTCACCGGCCTGGCGCTGGCCCCGGACGGCGGCTTCGTCATCAGCGAGTTGGATTGGAACACCTCACCACACCCACTCTATATGCGCCGCTTTCGCGCCGCCGGCACGGTGGATACCGGCTTCAACGGTGGCAATCCACTGGACATCGGCTCCGTTTCGGGTGTGGACCAGGTGCCGGTCGCGGTGCAGCCCGATGGCAAGATCCTGATCAGCTACAGTAACGGTGGAACCGGTCTCGCGATCATGCGCCTGCTCGCCACCGGCACATTAGATCCCGACTTCATCGGCAATATCGGCGTGCCCGGCGTGAGCGAGATCGCCTTCACCGGCATCGGCAGCTACGACTACACGCCCTTCGCCACCGCGCTGCTGGTGCAGGGCGACGGCCGGATCGTGGCCTCGGGCTGGGCCGGCTCCACCGCGGGCAGCAACTATGCGGCCTT
>CAYOUW010000238.1:0-1713 GCA_964407235.1 uncultured Zetaproteobacteria bacterium
CAATCCCTTTTACTTTGCCCGCAAGGGGCTGGCGGCGCATGTGCGTGATCTGGCGGTTCAAATCAAGGGGAAAACGCTGGATGTAGGGTGTGGCTCCAAGCCTTATGAGCAGTTGTATGCTTCGACGGAATATGTTGGTCTGGAGTATGATACACCGCAGAACCGCAACAGTAAGAAGGCGGATCATTTCTACGATGGCGAAACATTTCCGTTCACGGACAATGAGTTTGACTCGGTGGTTGCCAATGAGGTATTTGAGCATGTGTTCAACCCCGACCGGTTTCTGGATGAGGTGCATCGCGTGCTCAGGCCGGGTGGAATGGTGCTGATGACCATGCCATTTGTCTGGGATGAGCATGAGCAGCCGCATGATTTCGCCCGTTATTCTTCATTCGGTATCCGTCACCTTTTGGAGAAGCATGGTTTCGAGATCATTGAGCAGCGGAAGTCGATGGATGATGTGCGGGTGATTTTCCAATTGATCAACGCCTACATCTACAAAAAGACAGTCACGGGTAACGGTTGGATCAACCTGACTGTGACCGTTTTGCTGATGGCGCCATTTAATCTGTTAGGGGAATTTTTTGGCCTAATATTACCACGCAATCCTGATCTTTATTTGGACAATATTATTTTGGCGAGGAGATCGTGATGGGAAAATGGTTTGTCGGGAAGCGGGTGTTAATCACCGGCGGGCTGGGTTTTATCGGCTCCGCCATCGCCAGGCGATTGGCGGGTGTTGCCGACATTACGCTGGTGGATTCGCTGATTCCTGAATATGGCGGTAACATGGCCAATATCCGTGGCATTGAGAGCAAGGTTCGGGTGAATATCTCTGATGTTCGTGATCCGCACAGTATGCGGTACCTGGTGCAGGGTGTGGATGTTGTGTTCAACATGGCGGGGCAGACTAGCCACATGGATTCGATGGCCGACCCCTATACCGATTTGGAAATCAATGCGCATGCCCAGCTTTCAATTCTGGAAGCGCTGCGGCATTACAACCCTGAAGCGAAAGTCGTGTTTGCCAGCACCCGTCAACTCTACGGCAGACCGGATTATCTGCCGGTGGATGAAAAGCATCCCGTCAGACCGGTGGATGTCAACGGTATCAACAAGGCGGCGGGAGAGCAGTACCATTTGCTTTATCATCAGGTGTATGGCATTCCGGCCTGTGTGCTGCGGCTGACCAATACCTATGGCCCCGGTATGCGGGTGAAGGATGCGCGGCAGACGTTTGTCGGCATCTGGGTTCGCCGTATGCTGGAAGGTGCGCCGTTCGAGGTGTGGGGCGGCGAGCAATTGCGTGATTTCAATTATGTGGACGATGTCGTGGATGCTTTTTTAATGGCGGCGCAGGATGATCGGGCGGACGGACAGGTGTTCAACCTTGGTTCGGATGAAGTGGTGTCACTGAAAGCGCTGGCGGACATTCTTCTACAGGCCGGCGCCAGTACAGGTGAATTTGAGATAAAAGACTTTCCGGCCGAACGCAGGAAGATTGATATTGGCGACTATTATTCGGATTTTTCCCTGATCGCCAAATCATTGGGCTGGAAGCCTCAAATTTCACTCGTGGAAGGAATGAAACGCACGCTGGATTATTACCGGGAACGATTGGATGAGTATCTGTGATTCCACAGTGCTTAATCAAGGGGTCAGCCAGCTTGATTTGCGATCAAAAGTCCAGTATATTCGGGGAATGGCTAGATT
>CAYOUW010000239.1:0-1691 GCA_964407235.1 uncultured Zetaproteobacteria bacterium
ATGAATAATGCAGGCTAGATGTTAATCGCCCAAAGTCGTGGCTATGAAAATATCCGGACTTCTCTCGGATGACGCTATTCTTGCCGAAATCGGTGAGCGTGTTGCACACCGTCGGCTTGAACTTCAATTGACTCAGGCCGATCTGGCCGATCAGGCGGGGGTTGCCAAGCGGACGGTCGAGCGAATTGAAGCTGGCACTTCAGCACAGACGTTGAACGTCATCCGAATTTTTCGGGTGCTGGATATCTTGCCGGGTCTGGACCAGATCATCCCCGAGGCCGGGCCAGGGCCGATAGATTTACTTAAGCGAAAGGGAAAGCTCAGGCTGCGGGCCTCGAAGCGGCATCGTTCGGAACAGAGCGGTAAGCCATGGACATGGGGCGAGGATACGTGAGTACGGTTGCCGAAGTCAGGCTTTGGGGCCGCACCATCGGCGCGGTGTCGCTGGGTGATGGCGATGAAGTCGCCGCCTTTGAATACGATCCGGAATTTGCACGAAGCGGTATCGAGATTTCACCGCTCGTGATGCCGCTTTCGAACCGCGTCTATACCTTCCCTGAATTATCACGAAAGACCTTTTACGGACTGCCCGCTCTCTTGGCCGACTCGCTACCGGACAAGTTCGGTCATGCACTGATTGATGCCTGGCTGGCCACCCGGGGGCGGCAGCCGGGCTCGTTCAATGCCGTCGAACGACTTTGCTATACGGGTGTTCGGGGAATGGGGGCGCTGGAATTTATCCCTGCGATTGGGCCGAAAGCCCGGCGGGCCAGCCGGATTCGGATCGGCAAGCTGGTAGAGCTGGCATCGGATATACTGACGCATCGTAATAATTTGAGAGCGTCCTTTGCCGATGGCGGAAGGGAGCAGCCATTGACCGACATTCTGCGCGTGGGCACATCAGCCGGTGGCGCACGCGCCAAGGCAGTACTCGCCTGGAATCCGTCCACGGGTGAAATTCGGTCCGGCCAGGCGCCGGCAGGAGAGGGCTTCGAGTACTGGTTGCTGAAATTTGATGGCGTTAAAGGAAATTGGGGCAAAGAACTCGAAGACCCGCAAGGTTACGGCGTGATTGAATACGCCTATTACAGGATGGCAAAAGACTGCAATATTGATCTCAGCGAATCCCGCCTGTTCAAGGAAAACGGCAGGCAGCATTTTATGACGCGGCGTTTTGATCGCCTTGCCGGTGGTGAGAAAGTGCATATGCAATCGCTTTGTGCGCTGGCGCATTATGATTTCAATATGGCGGGAGCTTACAGCTATGAACAGGCACTGCAGGTGATCCGGCAATTGGGCTTGTCCATGCGTGCAATCGAAGAGCAGTTTCGCCGCATGGTATTTAACATTATCGCCCGCAACCAGGACGACCATGTCAAGAATATCGCTTTCCTGATGAATAAATCAGGGGAATGGTCGCTTTCACCCGCCTTTGATATGACCTACAGTTTTAACCCTGCCGGAAGTTGGACGGCAAGCCACCAGATGACCATGAATGGAAAAAGGGATGACTTCACGATAGATGACTTCAGAGCCTGCGCAAAAGTTGCTTCGATGAAGCGAGGGCGAGCCGGGGCTATCGTCAACGAGGTACGGGAAACCGTATCCCGCTGGAAAGATTATGCTGATGAAGCAGGCGTTCCGGTTCCTTTACGGGATCAGATCCAGCGTACGCTTCGGTTGGACGCAGG
>CAYOUW010000240.1:0-1686 GCA_964407235.1 uncultured Zetaproteobacteria bacterium
ATGCCAAACAGGCCGCGCTGACCTGCGAGGATGCGGCGCTATCCTTTTCGGATAAAATTACCAACAGCGAAGGCGCGGAGGCCGGTTTCGGCATGGTGCGCGTCGCTTATGCATCCGCTGACGGTTTTTCTGCTGCGTACGAAAAATCGTCGGCTGCATTGAGCGCATCCGTTATTGCCGGTTCCGGTGACGGCATGCAACGCGACTATGCGTGGGACAGGCAACGTTCGGCAGACGCCCTGCGCACAGCCGAAGAAATTGGCCGGGAAGCATCGGAACGAACCCTGCGCAGGCTTGGCGCATCAGGCATGGGTGGCGGCGCGATGACGGTGGTATTCGAACCCCGTGTGGCTACTTCCATGCTCGGCCATTTAATCTCCGCCATCAACGGACGCGCCGTATTGCAACAGCGATCCTTTCTTGCCGATCAAAAGGGGAAACATGTTTTCCCGGATTTCATACGGATTGTAGATGACCCCGACCATCCGCAAGGGCTGGGAAACCGCCTGTTTGACGGTGAAGGTACGCGCTGTCGGCCTATGACCATCATCGATCAGGGCGTACTGACAGGATTCCTGACCGACCGATATGCCGCTGGCCGCCTCGGAAGCGCACCAACGGGCCATGCCAGCCGTGGATTAACCGGCGACATCTCCATTGGCACATCCAATCTGCTTCTGGAGGCAGGAAACCAGACTGTGGAAAATATATTGTGTGAGATCGGAAACGGTCTTCTGGTTACGGAATTGATCGGCTTTGGCGTGAATGGCGTCACCGGCGATTATTCGAGAGGCGCATCAGGATTTTTGATCGAGAATGGCGAGATTTCCCGGCCAGTACAGGAAATCACGATTGCCGGAAATCTTAAAGACATGTTCGCAAACATCTCCCATCTCGGTGATGACCTGACGTGGTTCGGCAGCAGCGCTGTTCCCACCGTGGCAATCACAGACATGACCGTTGCGGGACAAGGATAAGCAAAGCTACATTATCATAAATGCTGCCGCGCCCTTGATTTGCACGCCCATCCATGGGCGCTTTGATGACTTCATAAGAAGTCATCATTGTTGACAGTAGTCATAATAATGCCATTATGGTGTCATATATGTGTTTATTTGGAGGTGTTATGCCTGTTACACTATCAATCAAGAATGTCCCGGATGAATATGCGAGAAAACTGCGAGAACGCGCCACCAGACATCACCGCTCTGTACAGGGAGAGTTAATGTCCATTGTTGAAGATGCGCTACAAACATCCGAGCGGCTTACACCGGAAGCCGTACTACAAAGTATCCGCAATATGGGCTTAAGTTCAGGACATGAATCAACAGGTATCGTGCGAATTGACAGAAATACCCATTAAGATTGTTGACGCCTCCGCTCTTGGTGCGTTGATTTTCAATGAACCGGATGCCGGACTTGTCGCACAACGTCTCGGCAGTTCAAAACTCGTTGCACCGACGTTGTTGAAATTTGAAATGGCCAGCATATGTCTGAAGAAACTCAACCGTTATCCTGAGCAAAGAAAGCTTATCACCAATGCCTTCCGCTTATGGCCGACAATGGAGATTGAAGAAATCGATGTAGATAGTCACGAAATCGTGGCGCTGGCGGAGTATGCAAAGCTGACTGTTTATGATGCGGCATATTTATGGCTGGCGCAGAAACTCACTGCTGAACTGATCA
>CAYOUW010000241.1:0-1681 GCA_964407235.1 uncultured Zetaproteobacteria bacterium
AATGCTACAATCCCGGACCAGACCCCGAACGTATTCGCCATGAAACCTTTGTTGGTCTTCTCTCACTTGCAGTAATTCAGGGGACACAATACCTATTTCTCGATTCTCTTCTTTCTCCCCGGCTTTTTCATGGCAAGCTCACGCCCGGTCAGTTGAGAAATCCGATCAACAAACACATCATCGCCAAACGGTCTTCCTGTCCGTTCATGCTTGCGAAAATCATCGTACACCGCCAAGTCATCACTCGCCAGCAAGTCTGACCAAGCGTTTACCCGATCCAGCATGGAGCTAACTTTCACCAAACCATCGTCTTTCTTCGCAAGATGCGCCCTTGCGCTGCTCCACTTCCATATCTCGGTTTTTTCAACAAGTCTTGCCCGAACAGGGTTCAACTCCACATACCTCGCCGCCGCCAAAAGGTATGGCTTATCCATTGGAAATGACGCAAAACGACTCTGCCACAGATAACCCTTCCATTCCTTCTTAAAATTGATATGACGTGTATCGCGTCGATGCGCTTCGCCAATCCCGCGTGCCAGGCTTTCCTCCCGCTCCGGAACCGCAATGAGGTGAACATGGTTTGGCATCAGACAATACGCCCATATCTCTACGCCAATCTTCTTGCACCATTCAGACAGCAATGAAAGGTACCTTTCATAGTCCGCATCCTCAAAAAATGTCTGCATCCGCCTCACGCCGCGCTGTGTGACATGATGTGGAATTCCCGGAACTACTACCCTTGCCAATCGCGCCATCAAAGCACGAAAATCGGGGACAGTGTATTCATTTCTATTCACAGACTCCTTCATGGCTTGAATGCTTTCAAATTCAAATCTTTGATCGGGCGGAAATGTTTGGTGTTGGCGGTTGATAACGGCAGATGGTGTTCGACGGCTGTCGCGGCAATGATGGCATCACCGGCGCGCACTGCATGGGATAAGGTATACTCTTCGACATAGATGGATGCGCGATGGCCGATATTTTCGGTGAATGGCAAAACCGTGAAACTGAAGTCCTTGAGAAACTGCTGAATGATGCGGTGCTGTTCTTTGTTTTTCGCGCATTGCAGTAATTCCATATAGGTCTGTGTGGAAATGTAGCGTTGTTCGGTGGATTCAACGAGCGCGGCTGCTTTGATGTTCCCTCGCTGTACAAAAATGAGAACATCGGTGTCGAACAGCATCAATATCGTCCGCCACGGAGCCCGTCCATCACACTCTCTACGGCAACATCATCCTGATTCATGCCGAAAAAGGCATGGTTGCGAACAGATGATGCGGATGTGTGTTCGATAGGCCGAATTATGGCTTTTTCCTTGCCGTGATACAGTACGGTTACAGGTTCATTACGCTCTACCGCACGCATAATGTCTTTCATGTTCCGACGTAAATCAACAGCATTTGTTTTCATGGCAAACCTCATATATGTACACTATAAGTGTTCATTTTAGGTCATCCTCTTTAACTATTCAAGCATTCGTTTGTGTTTCCTGCCACAACGTCGGATCACGTGGTTCCCATGCCTTGCCATCCTCAACATGGCACATAGCATTCCATCCATCGGCAAGGCTTGGAACCACATAATCAGGATCCGGCCTTGCATGCTTTCCCAAAACCCTGATTTTACGGTTCATCCGGCAAATGCATCCTTTCGGGTTTTATGCATTGAGAGAATTTTGAGT
>CAYOUW010000242.1:0-1679 GCA_964407235.1 uncultured Zetaproteobacteria bacterium
TCACGGTCGTGGTGGTGTCGGTGCCGCCGGTGGTGGGCGTCATCTGCTCCAGCGCAAGCTGGCTCCCGGCGGGGGCCCAGGCGACGTTGGTGCCGGTGAAGCCGCCCGCGAACGAGCCACCGGCGCCGTACTTGCCGTTCGTGGTGACGAGGGCGACGTTCACGCTGGTATTGCCTCCGATGTTTACCCCGCTCACGGTCACGGCGTTGGAAGCGACCGCCTGGCCCAGGGGGGCGCGGGTGACGTCGTTGAAGGCGGGCGCCGAGGGCGTGAGGTTGTAGGTATCGCTCAGCACTCGGGTGACGAAGGCCGCGTGGCCGCTGCCCGCGGTGGAAACGGCCAAGCCTGCGGCCACGATCTTGCCGTTACCCTGAAGCAGTAACGCGGTGGGATAGGGCGTGTAATCGTGGCCATTGATGCTGCTGAACTTGATGTCGCTCGTGCCGCCGCTGCCGAAGCTGGTATCGCCCTGGCCATTGGCGAGATAGCGCACGATATAGAGGCCATTCCCGCCGTCATTACTGCTGAAAAGGATCTTGCCGTCGGGCTGCACCGCGACCGGGAAGCGCCACCCCGGCAGGGCGATCAGTTGGAGCGGACTGCCGCTATGGAAACCGGTATCCACCGTGCCGGCGGCGAGATAGCGGCGCAGATCGACTGGTGGCGGCGTGGTGGATTGATCGTATTCGGAGATGACGAAGCCGCCGTCCGGCGCCAGCGCGATGCTGCCGAGGCCCATGTTCGCCGCGCCCGTGATGAAGCCGTTGGTGCCGAAGGCGGTATCCACCGTGCCGTCGGCCGTGAGACGGGTGAGCATCCAGGATGCCGCTGCGTTCAGTGAACAGCCCACGATGAGTGCCCCGCCGGGTTGCAGGGCGGGAATACAGGTCGCGTAGCTGGAATCGCTGACGGCGGCGATCTGCACGTGGCCATTGCTGCCGAAGGCGGTATCGGCCGTGCCGTCGGGATTGAAGCGCCACACCGCGAGTTCGTCCTGCGTGCCGCCGGCATTGGTCGCATCGCCGGTGACGAGAATATGGCCGTCGGCGGTGAGCGAGAGCCCATTGCCGGAAGCGTAGGTTTTGAGCGGAGCCACGACGATACCGGGGTGTGTCGTGCTGCTGCTGTTGAAACCGGTATCCAGCGTCCCGTCGGGCTTGTAACGCGCCAGCACCATGTCGGCCACGGTGCTACCGGAGTCAACGACTTCGCCCGCCGCGAGAATCCGGCCCTGGCCGTCCACGGCGATGGCATACAAATATAGGCCGCCGCCGGTGAAACTGGTCCCGGCCTGGTCGGCGGTCAAGCCGATTTCCCCGGTACCGCCGCCCACCGCGGGATCGAGCGTGCCGTCCGGTTTATAAACGGCAATCTCACCGAGATGACGAATCGTGGAATCATAATAGGCTCCTGTCCACAGGATGTCGTGGGTGATCGGGTTCATGGCTGCGGCATAGGGCGTAATGTCGCCGGAAGGGTTGTTGAGGTTGAAGTCGAGAACGGCCGGTACGCCGCCGTTGAAGCCAGGATCGATATCGCCCGGCGCGGCCAGCGCCGGCAGAGCCGCAAGACTCAGCATGAGCGCGGCAAGGGTGGAGACAAGAAAATGAAGTTTTAAACGGGTTTTCATCGGAATATCCTCTCTGGGTTGACTGGAAGCGGCATGGGGGCCGCGGCGG
>CAYOUW010000243.1:0-1659 GCA_964407235.1 uncultured Zetaproteobacteria bacterium
GGAATCGGTTGCACGCAGACCGCCGGTCCGCGCTAACTCCTCCAGTGCGTCGTATTCGACATCGGATAAACCGAGCCAGCGCAGATAATCCGCATACTCAGGACGGTTCTTTGCCAAAATGCGGTTGGCGAACATTGGGAAAAGCTCTTTCGACTTATACGCCTTATGCAGGTCCTGCATGCGGCCGAATGGGCGGAAGTTCGGCATCTCTTCCGCGCCGTGCGTGTAAACAAACTGGTAGATCCCATCTTCATGCGTGAGTCGGCCCACCGGCGTCCAGTGGCGGCTTGGGGCGTCTTGCCATGCAACAAACAGAGCTTTCATAACTTTCTCACAATGGCGTTTGAAGGATCCTGTTAGCGTTAATTTCGATCATCCGAACGGCAAAATCACGAGCAGGTGCCGAAATCTCGGCATCAGGGATTTCAGCAAGAATTTTTCTGCAATCTCCCATGTTGATGCCGAATAGCCGGTCTCGCCAGTAATCGGCCGCTTCAGTCCTAATTTTAGCCGCTTCCCTAAACGCCTCCAAGGTCGTCAGGGGCATAGTACCAGAATAAGTGGCATAAAAAGCCGACTTGGCGCGCCGGACATAAGCCTCCACGCTCCGGCCTTTGTCTTTGGTCGTCAACCTGTCGTTGCGAGCATCATCAGTCTCATTGCGGCCCAAACTGGAAGCATGGTCAAATGTAGGGGCAAAGAACACACCTTCTTCCGGTATCAATATTACACCCCAGTTTTCATGGTGGCGGTCCTGATTGCTAACCAGCGCATCGAGCATCAGGTAGCCAACAAAGACACCTGCTGCATCCGTAATAGATTCTGGGAGATTCCAGTCCCTTGGAAAAGCGATCTTCTTAAATGAGGCCACCGCCATCACAGTTCGCACTGTATGCTGGCGCGCTCTGAAACGCGCGGTCAGATCATAATCATCGACGATACGCGCCAGCAGTTCATTGCCCAACACCAAACGACCGTCTTTTGGTACGAATGTTGGCGTAACCACTCCACTTTGGTCTTTCCAGACTGCCAACTCATACTCAGCATGGGGAATATCCAGAAGACGGCAGATCTCGCAACAGACCTTTTCCGCCCAGTTCTCCCCCGTGCCGGGCCTGCCGCGTTTGAACATCATCCGTTGGTCATTTTCGTCCCAATACCAGAACTTGTTCTTGGTGCCCAGTTGCTCAAGCTGGGCCGGTGCGTCTTCGGGAATCTCGATAATAGGATAGGTCATGGTTGTGTTCTTCTATTTTGGATCATACTGTTTCAGTTTGCTTCCTTTGGAAAGAGATAAATTCTAACAATCGCAATCAACGAGAAGCGCTATTCTCTTTCCATCCGGCACAAAACCCTCCCAATGTTATAACGCCCCGTATCACCTTGACTTCTCTGCCGACCTGGCTGTGCGGCTTACTGTGCTGTAGTGTACGCCGAAGTGGCGGCCGATAGCTGCGAGTGGTGAATAATAGCCCGATCGATATGCAGCCACCATCGTGGGAAGTCAGATGGCAAAGTGCACCGGGATATTCGAGTCGAAGCGAGTGAGCTATTGCCACAGGATGCCCACATAGAATGTGTCAATACAAGGCCCCTATGGCTCACAAGGGATTTCGACGGCTCAGGGATTATGGCTTTCTGCACGGCAATGCAAAAAAA
>CAYOUW010000244.1:0-1650 GCA_964407235.1 uncultured Zetaproteobacteria bacterium
CTAACAGCAATAACGAATAATTATGCGCCCTCCGTCTTTTGTCCAACCCTGTCCTCTGTTCCCGCGATAACGCGGCGGATATTGCTGCAATGGCGTACCAGTATCAGTAGACAGAACAGGCTGGCGGCGGCCATGCAGGCTGTCGAGGCATGTAGCAGCCATGCGGACAGCGGCAAGGTAAATCCGGCCAGAATGGATGCCAGCGCAACATAACGCCATAGACCCAGGGTCAGTAGCCATGCGCCAAATGCAATGACCGCCATCCAGGGTTGCCAGGGTAATAATACGCCGAACATGGTGGCAACGCCTTTGCCTCCCCTGAACCTTAAATAAATGGGAAATATATGCCCCAAAAAGGCGGATACGGCAACCAGCGCAACGGTATTTTCACCGACTGTATGCACGGCCCATGCGACAGGGAGTGCGCCCTTTCCAATATCGGCGGCCAATGTCAGCAGGCCAGCAGCTTTGCCGCCGGTGCGGGAAACATTGGTAGCGCCAACATTGCCGCTACCGTGTTCGCGTGGATCCTTACCGGTCAGCCAGCGCGTAAAAATCAGCCCGAAAGGGATGGCGCCAAGCAGGTAAGCCGCGGCAATCAGGATAAGATTTTCGAGGCTCAAGCGGGGTGCTTGCCGTTACTGCCAGAATTGTTTGCGGTCGCGGTTTAACCGTTGCTGTAACCGGATAGCACGATTGCCCGGCAGATATGTAGGGAGGATATCTTCCAGCCTGGCCGGATTGCCAAACTCTTCCGGAAACGCTTTGCCTTTCACCACGTTATCGCATTGCAGCAGGATGAGCTGATCCGGGGTGAATGGCGGCACGGGCAGGTATTGCGCGAACATGGACATCAGGCGCGCGACAGGCATGGGAACATCAATCAGCAGGCATTTGCGATGCAACAGGCGCAGCATGATTTCAAGCAGTTCACGAAAGGCGTACGTCGCCGGACCGCCAAGATCGTAGGTTTGACCCTGCGAGTGACGATTGGCGACAGAGCTTACAAAGGCGCGAGCCACATCCTCCACCCAGACCGGTTGAAAATGCGTCTCTCCTCCAATAACAGGCAGAACCGGCATGGATTCAGCCATACGCCTGAAACGGTTGAAGAAGGCGTCGCCTTCGCCATAGATGACGGAAGGACGAAAAATGGTCCATGCCAGGGATGACCCGCGCACGCACGCCTCCGCCGTGGCCTTGGTGCGCGCATAAGCGCTGAGAGAGGCCGGGTCTGCGCCCAGGGCGCTCATATGCAGATATTGCCTGATGTCCGCCCGATCACAGGCGTCAAGAATATTCCCGGTCCCATGCACATGCGCGGCTTCAAAGGTATAGCGGCCTTTTTCAAACAGCAAACCCACCAGATTGATGACACAGTCAGCACCGGCAACCGCTTCATCCAGGCCGCGGCCACTGGTTGCATCCGCCCTGATGATGCGGATGTTATTCACCAGCATGCTGCGCGCCTTCTCGGGATGGCGGCAGGCAATGGTGACGCAATCGCCCTGTTTTCGTGCGGCATACGCAATAGCGCGCCCGACGAAACCGCTTCCTCCAACAATGCAAATGTGCCTTCTCACGACCTGCCTCCGTTCGCATCATGCCACCCGTCAGCATGCGCATGAAGAACATTATACACGCGCGGCC
>CAYOUW010000245.1:0-1648 GCA_964407235.1 uncultured Zetaproteobacteria bacterium
ATTACCCGCCTGCAGGGTAAGAAAGAAAGCGAGCGCATCGCCCGCGACCTCGCCTCCGGCAAGATACGCATCATCATCGGTACGCATCGCTTACTGTCTGAAATGTTCCGTTTCGCCGATCTGGGACTGGTGATTGTGGACGAAGAACAGCGTTTCGGCGTCCGTCACAAGGAAAAACTGAAGGAGCTGCAAGCCAGCGCGGATCTGTTGACGCTGACCGCCACGCCCATTCCGCGCACGCTGCACCAGACGCTTTCCGGACTGCGCGGCGTGTCTATCATCGGCACGCCGCCGGCCGAGCGCGAAACGATCCGTACCATGGTGACTTCGTTTGATCCCCATCTGGCGAATGAAGCCATTCGACGCGAACTGTACCGCGGCGGTCAGATTTATTACCTGCACAACCACGTGAAAAGTATCGATCGCATCGCGAATCGCCTGCGTGAAGACGTTCCCGAGGCGGAGATTGCGATTGCGCATGGTCAGATGAGTCCGGCGGATCTGGATCGACAAATGATGCATTTTTACGAAGGGCGCGTGCATGTGCTGGTATGCACCACTATCATTGAATCGGGGCTGGACGTGCCGAACGCCAACACCCTGATCGTGGAACGCGCCGATATGCTGGGGCTGGCGCAACTGCACCAGATTCGGGGGCGCGTAGGCCGAAGTCACCGGCAGGCCTACGCCTACCTGTTCACACCCGACGCACGCGCCATGACGCCGGATGCACGCGAACGATTGCAGGTCATCGCGGAACATTCCGAACTGGGCGCCGGTTTCATGATTGCCCGCCAGGACATGGAGATTCGCGGTGCGGGCAATCTGCTGGGCGCGGAGCAATCCGGTCAAATCGAAGCTATCGGTCTGGATATGTATCTGGATATGCTTTCCAAAGCCATCCATGAATCACGCGGACTTCCGGACAAGACCCGGCGGCGCGTGGATATGCACCTGGGGACCAGTGCCATTCTGCCACCGGACTATATCCCGCAGGCAGGGGAACGACTGGCACTTTACCGCCGGATTTCCGAGGTGGATTCGGATGCTCAGGCAAACCTGCTGTTTGAGGAAATGATTGACCGTTTCGGCCCAATGCCGGATGAGGCCCGTCTTGCCCTCGAATCCGCTCGCATCCGCTGGCGCGCACAAACGCTTTCACTCTCCGCCATCAGGGCGGACGGTCATGGTTTACGCTTCCATTTCACTACCGAATCAAGGATTGATCCGGCATCGCTCCTGAAGCGCGTACAAAGCGAACCGCACAGATTTCGTCTGACGTCCGACGGCAACCTGATCCTGCTTGATACCGCGCAGGATCACCGGCAACGGCTCAGGGAATGCATCGCCTTTCTTGACGAGCTGTTCCGGGACTGATTTTTCGTCGTTCTGTCTGGCTGCCCAATGCTTTCAAATATGGTTCAATCAACAGTTCAATCCGGGCTGAAGAGCCGATTGCAAAACTCCGGGTGGATGGCAATCCCGTTTCGGGGCCGTTTTCAGGATTGAATGGGCTGCATGGCAACCTCTTCGTAAATACAGCCTTAAATTGTGGTCATATTCAGTATGACATGTAATAGTATCACTATTCTGAGCCTTTTGGACTTTAGCCTTATCGCGATACGGATCACAAGGCGCTGGTGCGAAG
>CAYOUW010000246.1:0-1645 GCA_964407235.1 uncultured Zetaproteobacteria bacterium
CCATTCGGTCCAACAGGTCACGATGCTGTTTTCGGACTGTTGAAGCATCATCGGAAGGGGCATGCGTTCGCGCTTCCCTCGCTACAGTCGGATGTTGTTCGGATAGATCCCTCGCCGATGCATGCCAGTGTTCCCAGTCGAAGGCATCCACCCAGGACAAATGCACCGTTTCGCGTAATAGCATCTCAATGGCATCCACAGCCTGCCGGAATTGCCATGCCTGCCAGGACTGTTTTCTGGCTAGCATATCCAGATAGCCGGTTAAATCATCCACCGTATGCAGTGCCAGACGCTTGTCTGGAAATGCCTCGATATACTGCCGTGCGCGGATCACAAACCAACGATCAAAGGGTTCTTTTATGCCTTTCTTGTGCATAACGCCAATGTATTCATCCCAGAATCGTGCAATAGCCGCCTCGCGCTCTGGCGAGGTCGTTTGCCTTTTACCCGGCGAAGGATTATGATTTTGAACAGGCATGAGACACAGTATGGGAGGAGGAAGGGAATGATGTCAATATATAGACTACGCCTATCCAAATATCAGCCCATTCTGTCTATATGACTGATAGGCAGAACGCGCTATCGCGCATCCTGCCTATCGGGCAGGAGTTGAGTTCCGCTTCGCTACACTCGAACGACTTGATAGTCGGCTCGCTATCGCGTTCCGCCTATCAAATCGTTCGAGCAGAATTCCGCCTAATATCGCTTACGTCCTGCGGACGAAGCGAATTAGACAGAATCTGCTCAACTCCTGCCCGTTAGGGCTTCTTCCCATTCATTAAATCGCCATTTATATCAATGCATTTTCTTTTTAGTTCACGCACTTCATTTATCATATCACTTGCATAAAAAAACTGCTCTTGAGTATATTGCGTACCAAACTCTTTATTGATTAAATCGGCTTTGTATCCAGCGGCAAAATATTCCCATGCTACAAATGCATAAACAGTCAGGAACATAAACCCAAAAACCGCTGCGAATGGACATAAAACGCACTGGAAAAAACTGTTAAAATTGTTTCCTTTTGACCCCCATGTTGATAAAGCCGTAAAAGCAATAATTGCTATCAGTATTTCAATCATATCTATCTCCTTTTAAATCAGTATGTTTTAGCCCTAACCAAAGCATCGATCCGACCTTCGGCGGCTCATGCAAAACGTTAGCTTTCAAAATAAACATACGGAGTACGAATGAATTTTACCGATAGGATACGCCCAACAGATAAAGGAATAACAACATATCTGGATGAGTTGGAAAATCTTGATTATCAAATTCCAACATTCCAGAGGGATGTCGTATGGGAAAAGGAAAATGTAAAGAAGCTATGGGATAGCATTTATAAATTTTATCCTCTCGGCAGCATTTTGGTATGGAAAACCGATATAAAATTGCAAAACCATCGGAAAATTGGTGGTCACAAAATATCAGAAGGCACATTTAGTCGTAGTGAGTATCAATATATTCTTGATGGTCAACAAAGAACAACATCGTTATTAACATCGCTGTATGGTGGTAGCATTGAAGGTCAGGATGGGTTTGACCCATCGCTATATATTGATTTAACAATCGAAGATGAAACTGATACCGATGATGATAGCTAGAGCCTAGCCGAAAAGTATAACCGCACAATTTATTTTCATAAAAT
>CAYOUW010000247.1:0-1643 GCA_964407235.1 uncultured Zetaproteobacteria bacterium
GTGGGAACGCGGGTCCCGACCAGGGTGCAACGCCTCGCATCCCTGCTGCGCCAGGACAGGGTGAGCGTATTTCCCAGGGGTAAAATACGGGGGGTCGCGGTGAAAGAAACAATGGTCGGTAACGGTCCCGGCGGAATCACCGTCACCCGCAATGACTTCGATACCTGCCCCCATAGATTGTTACACGTGAGCGTATAGGTGCTCGTAAAGCGCGGCCGGAACTGCTTGTTCCCGCTGGTGGGAACGCGGGTCCCGACCAGGGTGCAACGGCTTGCATTACTGCTGCGCCAGGACAGGGTGAGCGTATTTCCCGGAGGTAAAATACGGGGGGTCGCGGTAAAGAAAACGATGGTCGGTGACGACCCCGGCGGGATCACCTGTACTCTCAGCGACTTCGACACCTGTCCCGAGGTATTGCGGCACCTGAGCGTATAGGTGCGCGTAAAGCGAGGCCAGAACCGCTTGCTCCCGGTGAGCGCAACGCCCGCCCCATTCAGGGTACAACTCTTCGCGCTACTGCTGCGCCAGGACAGGGTGAGCGGGCGCCTCGCACGCACAACCCGGGGGCTCGCGGTGAAAGAAATAATGGTCGGTAATGGCGCCGGCGGAGGTTTCTGACCGATGGTGACGGTGAGCGCCTTGCTGATGCTCTGGTTGGCAAAGCCCTTGCACGTGAGCGTAAACGTCGTGGTGACGCTCAGATAAATAGTTTTCGTTGCCGGTGCCGGGAAGAGGCCCGGGGGAACGGCGCCAATTCCGGGGCTGATCTGACAGCCGCCGGTAATGTTGTGAGCAATCCAGCTCAAGGTCACCGTCCCGGCACCCAACCGCTTGATAGGGTTGGCGGAAAAGCGAATGATCTTCGGTCCCGGAGCTATCGTGACCGTGGTGGTGCGATAAGCCGGAACGCCGGCACCGGTGCACGCAAGGCTGTACCGGGTCGTCGTCTTGACTGCGGGCAGGTACTGCGTGCCAGCGAGCGCAACTGCTCGGCTCCCAAGACGCCCACCGGAGAGCGTACAGCCACTGGCGTGTCGGGTGCTCCAGTACAGCCGGGTATGCCCGCCTGTCGCCAGCGTAGCGGGATTGGCATAGAAGATCTGAATCGTTACGGCGGGAGGGGCTATGGTAACGGTCGCTGTAGCCTGAATGCTCCCGTTAGGGCCGGTGCAACGGAGGGTGAAAGTGGTCGGGGAATAGAGTGGCCCCGTATTCATGCTCCCCGCTACAGGCTCCCCGTACCCATTCAGGCGGCAACTGGTGACTGAAGTGGTTGTCCAGGTGAGCGTGGTAGACCCGCCTCGGGCAACAGTGGAAAGGGTTGCAGTGAGGACGGCGCTCGGGGTAGCACTCCCGCCGGTACTACTGGCAGTGAAAGGAGCAAACGTCGCCAGCACCGGCATGTCGGGGGGTAGAGAGGACAGGAACCAGGCGCTAACGGCAACGCTTGTACCGCGTGGATTGGGGGCGCTCGCAGCACTTGCAGCATCGACGATAAAGCGGGTACCGGAAGGCTGAACCAGGCCCAGGCTCGTATGGGCAATTTTCCAATGCACCAGATTGGCAACGGCCGCGGCCGAGACGATGGCCTGCAACCGGGGGCTCGACGCCAGGCCCTGGTAGCCGTGCGCAACGAACCAGGT
>CAYOUW010000248.1:0-1634 GCA_964407235.1 uncultured Zetaproteobacteria bacterium
GCCTATTCCCTGATACGATCTGGGCGGTTAATATGCTCGTCATTAACATCGCATTGTAGACATCAATTGCATCTGCTTGCATATTAAGAAAGCTCCTTACCTCTCTTGGGTCGAACAACCCTGTGTCACTAATAGATGTATCTGTAAGGCAAGCCCTGATTACATCGCTGTTCCTCCACCTGCTACCCTTCGTTAAACCTACTATAAACCCCTGCTTTGGACGACTTAATATTTTCTCGTCAAGCAGATGATATTGTTTTGCAAGAGTACGTAATACTGATTTTCCTCTTCTGTCAGACAGGTGCTGTGAAAACGAAATTCCCTCTGCGGTATCTGTTACTTTTTCGTCCAGGTAGGGCATATATGCTTTTACGCCGCTATGTCTATCAAGCTCTCTTCCAAGGTGCCTGAGTATATAGTTTCCCAATATGTATCTTTTGTCCCATCTGACCTGCCTATCCCTAACATCGGATGGCCCTATAACAGGATCGTTGATTATTGTTGACTCAGGACATCCCTCAAGCCATAGGCGTGCTACGTTTTTTTTTAGTTCTTCAACAAAATCATGCCGAGGATTTGAATGATCAGCGGCACGCCCCGCCCAATGCATAGTTGAGGAGGAAGGAGAATCGGGATTGTTCTGGCGTACCATATACGGATAACCAACAAAATACTCATCCGCACCCTCACCCGAGATACACTTATCTGTCCGGGTTGTCACTTCATTCATTAGTGCCATTCTGGCTCCCCCGTGTAAAAATGGGGTTATAGCGCCGGTTCTTCGGCACGCTTTAACAGTCAACTCCAGTAATTGCTCTTCTTCAGCACTAACCCATGTATGATGATCCTTATCAAGACCAATGAGATCAAACACCTCCTCCAAACCAGCTTCTCCTGCAACACCGGGACCTGCGGCACGAAAGGTATAGGTGAAAACTCTTTTACCCAGTTCACGTTGAGCAAGTTTAGCCAAAATGGCTGAATCCAGTCCGCCGCTAAAAATAATATGTACGTCGCCTCCGTTCGAGTATTTTTCTATTGCCTCGCAGAGTGAATTCCTCAAGTTTTTTATAAGCGCCGGATCCACCCTCTCCCCACGGTCCGGTAATTTTATATTATCTGTTTTCTGTTTAACAAGACGGTTATATCGACCAACATGCTCTATGACAATTCGATGCCCTGGAGGAAGTATTGTGATTCCTTTTATTGGTGTCTCGTACGATGAAAAATTTTGAATTAGACAATCCCATACATATGAACGATTGATTTCATGTCGTGTGTAACGGGATATCTCACGCAATGAGTTCGCTATGTAAATAGTTTTGCAGTTTTGCAGGATATATAGCGGCTCAATGCCATATCTATCCCGTAAGCAGATTATTTTATTTTTATCTCTATCATACAGTAATGCGGAATACCCCCATCCATCCAGTTCATAATTGTTATTTCTGTCAAATAAAGTATCAAAAAGCCTCTTTTCATTGTGGCTTTGGCAGCCGCCACCAGTCAGAAATATTATTTTCCTACACGATTCAGACAATTTTTGTAGACCGTTATTACCAGACCAGTCAACCTGTATAGCCCCATCTATCGTAAGGCTGGAAATTATACCATCAGCATTATTAGGAGTGAGA
>CAYOUW010000249.1:0-1631 GCA_964407235.1 uncultured Zetaproteobacteria bacterium
TATTATAAAAGCTTATCCGAAGAAAAATTCAAATGGCCAAAGAAAACGGATGAGCTGATTACGATTACCGGTGAGCAAATAAATTGGTTACTCGATGGCTACGATATTATGCAAATGACGCCGCATAAAAAGTTACATTATGATGCGATTTATTAGCTTTTTTTAAGGCAAAAACCGCCTATTTTTGGTATAATACAAGCTATGAAACCAACCGCTCTTCAGGCTAAAAATGAGACTGCATCTGCACAAGAAATCATTCTTGAACAGCAGAAAATCATTGCTGAAAAGTCCACTGTAATTGGCCATCAAAAAAAGCGCATTCTTATTTTAGAAGAATATCTACGTTTGGCAAAACAAAGTCAGTTTGGCCGCAGCAGTGAAAAACACCCAGAGCAAGGTGAGATGTTCAATGAAGCCGAATTAGCCGCTTGTGCGACTGAAGAGGAGCCGGAAGAAGAAGCTGAAGCCGCTCCAGAAGCGACGGCGCCGCAGAAAAAGCGAGGCCGTAAAGGGTTCTCCAGCACTATTCCGCGAGAACAGCTTCGAGTTAATCTTTCTGACGAAGAAAAAGAAGGCGCTATTGATACCTTCTACGTCAAAACGAAAGAAGAACTCGACATTGTCCCAGCGAAAGTTCGCATCATCGAGTACATGCAAGAAAAAGCCGTGTTTGTTGATGAAAAGAACAAACGCAGCATCAAAGTAGCCACCCTGCCGAAGCACCCCATTGGCAAGGTGATGGCCAGCATGGGTTTACTGGCCTATATCATTGTCTCCAAGTACATGGATGGCTTGCCACTCTATCGGCTTGAAAAAATTCTTCAACGTTATGGCGGTAACATTACTCGAACGAGCATGGCAAACTGGATTATTAGCCTGTCCGTGCAGTGCCAACCGCTCATTCACCTGCTTCGGTCACATCAACACGCAGGATCGGTGATACAGGCCGACGAGACTCGAATCCAGGTTCACAAAGAGCCGGGGTACTCAAATACGGGGCAAAAATATATGTGGGTGACCTTAGGCGGCCCCCCAGATCAACCTTCCGTTTTATTCGAATACGACCCTTCCCGAGGCAAGGAGGTGGCGTTACGCCTGCTCGAAGGGTACAAGGGCTATGTTCAAGCCGATGGCTACGCAGGTTATGACGAAGCGTGTAAACAACCGGGAATTATTCACCTGGGTTGCTGGGATCACGCCCGTCGCAAATTCGTCGACGCTCAAAAGGCACAACCTCAGGGCAAGCACAAGAAAGTAAGCAAGGCAGATGTTGCTGTAAGCAAAATAGCAAAACTTTATTTGATTGAACGTAAAATCAAGACGCTGCCTAATGAAGAAAAATATAAACAACGGCAAGAAAAAAGCATCCCCATATTAAATAACATTAGAGAATGGCTGGATGCCAATAAGAATAAGGTGCCCAAGGACAGCCTGACAGGAAAGGCATTCACTTATTTGGATCGGCAATGGTCTAAACTGATTATCTATTGCGAAGACGGCCAGCTCAACATCAGCAACATACTTGCAGAAAACGCAATACGACCTTTTGTAATAGGAAGAAAGGCCTGGTTATTTTCGGACACGCCAAAAGGCGCAAGAGCCAGTAGCCTATTCTATAGTTTAATAGAAAC
>CAYOUW010000250.1:0-1583 GCA_964407235.1 uncultured Zetaproteobacteria bacterium
ACTTTACAATTGCGAATAGTTAACGCATTATACTCGCGTATAACTTTAATGAAACATACGGAACTTACCGTAGGGTCTTTATATTGGAGGAAATGGTGAGAAAGAATTTATGGGTATGTTGTCTCCTGGCTTTTCTGCCGGGCTGTATCAGCCAGACGCATTACAACGAGTTGATGGGCATGATTGGCGACGTCAAGGTTATGAAGAAAAACGATAAAGAACAGGCCCGGCGTATTGAGCGCATGGAAAAAGTGTTACATCAGTTGCAATCCGGTTTGCGCCCGGAAGTTCAGCACCGTGGTGTGAAAGTAGAGCCAGTTATGACACAGCACGCTTCACGCACGAAAAAAACAACCGATGCAACATCGCGTGCGGTTCGTGGAGCCCCTGCCGCGGCCAGGGCGATGGAAGTCATTGATGCGGTGAAGGTGGCCCTGCCGCAGGCTGTGTTGTTTGCATCCGGATCCGCGCAGATTAGTCCCGCGGGAGAGCGTGTCCTGGCAAAGGTGGCAAAGGGACTCAGGGCTGCCCCGAAAAGCAGCCTGATCCGTATTGTGGGGCATAGCGATTCACGCCCCGTGGCGGGCAAGCTACGCAATCATTTTACGGATAACTGGGTTCTCTCCGCGGCCCGAGCGGCGGCAGTTGCCCGTGTGTTCATCTGGGGAGAGAACATCAATAAAAGCCGCATTCGCGTGGAGGGGGTGGCTGATGTGGAGCCGGTTGCTGACGGCGCCACGGCTGCGGGGCGGGCGAAGAATCGCCGAATTGAAATTTTCGTTGAGAAGAACACCTCAGGCTAGCCCTGCCCTTTACCCACAAATCATGCCACAGAGCCCTTGCACACGGGTCAGACCAGGGCGCGGCCTTCTACTTTGTAGCCAGTTGGGCAATTCTTGCATCAAACATGGCGCGTTTAAGCCTTTTGTCGGAGATACGCCGGAGCGTACCCGCCACCTGTTTCTTCTCCTTCAGCCCAACGGAACGGGCAGGTTTTACTGGCTGCCCGCTGATGCTGATCCCGGCGCCGGGTTGCATGCGAGTACGGATCCTCCTGATGTTGCTCACACGGCATTTGCGGAAGCATGCATCGCGAATTTCCTGTTGTAGAAAACGTATTTGTTGCGCCATAACGGGGTGATCGACCGCGGTCAGGAGCGTGTCGGACTCGATATTGACGGGCTCCGTGTGCTGGGCCAGTACGGGGCCGACAATCGCAGGCCATGCCCGGCGCAGACGGGCAACACCGGCCAGCTTCTCGAGTTTTTCCTCACCCAGAACATCGGATAGTCCTGCCTGAAGGGCTGTCAGTTTAGAGCGCGGGCGTTTTCTCAAAACGGCAGTTTCTTGCCGCTGAGGATGTGCAGGTGCAGGTGAAAGACCTCCTGCCCACCGCCTTCGCGCACGTTGATAACGATGCGGTAGCCTGCGGTCAGGTTCAGCACTTTATCGGCGATCATACGCACGCGATCCATCAGCATACCTAGCAGCTCCGGATCTTGCGCATCAGTTAACGTGGCCACATGCTGCCTGGGGATGACCAGTACATGCACCGGCGCCTTGGGGTGGATGTCCCTGAAGGC
>CAYOUW010000251.1:0-1557 GCA_964407235.1 uncultured Zetaproteobacteria bacterium
TAACCAATGCCAATGGAGCGTACAGTTTGTCTGGTCTTTCGGCAGGGAGTTACACCATAACTCCGTCTGACGGAACCATACAATTCACGCCAGCAAATCGCACCGTTACAGTTAGTAACAGCGACATCACTGGTGTGAACTTTACGGATCCGTATCTGTATCAAATCTCTGGAACTGTTACGGGCGGAACGCCGAGTGGTGTTACGATTACCGTATCGCCCAATGGATCGTCTGTGGCGACCGCTGCCGACGGAACATACATCTTGCCGAATATTCCGGCAGGTGTCTATACCGTAACGCCGACCGACGGAACCATACCGTTCACGCCGGCAAGTCGTACCGTTACAGTTAGTAACGGCGACATCACTGGTGTGGACTTTACGGATCCGCTTCTGCCACTGTCCGTGGGTAAAATCGTTTACCCGTGCCTCAATGCCATTTGCGAAATAAATCTGGCAACGGGAGCGGAGACTACGATATTATCTCTGCCGTCACCGCAACAGCCGGTCATACTTGCTCCTTTCAGGGCAAGCAATCGGTTGATGTATGGAGGTTGGAATATGGCTGGAATGTATATCATTTCGCTTCCGTCACCTTCACCTATACTAGTGATTAGTGGTATCGATCTGACCAATGTATGCACAGGTCCGGACGGATACTCCTTTGATGTTGTTCACACAACAAACTATGGTGATCTGATGTTCACGGCAGCTGGGTGTCAAGTTGGCAATTCAGACACTACGAACATTTTCGTTGTCAAACTGAACACATACGGCACGGAAGAGAATGTCCAGGTTACAAACAACGACAGCTCAAGCTATTCATTTTCGCCGGTATTTGCCGGAATCAACGCGAATGGATACTTGCGTGTCTTGTTTGTGAGGGGTGTTATCTCCAGCGGTGGCATCATAACCGATGCCGTTTGGGAACAGTTGGTTGATATGGCTACCGGCACGTTGATTGGCTCACCCATTGAGCTTGCGGCAAATGTTGCCGACTACCAAAATGGTAGGGACTTGGCGGTAAATGCAACCTATACAAAGTTTGCATTTGTCAGGGATGTTTCAACAAATGTTGCTCATGTCTTCGTCAAGACCATCGCCGATGGGCTTGGTGGCGCCGAGACGGATCTTGGTATTGGGTTTGATCCGTACTGGTCAAATACTGCCAACCTCAATAACCTCATCATATTCACGGTTGTAAATCAGCAAGCAGGAAACTGGATGCTCGTTGCTGAAAAGTCGGATGGAACTGGTGAAGTTGAGGTACCAACCCCGAGTGATTTAGTTGGTGATTCCTCTGGCGTTGTGTTTGCTCCGCCTTCTGGAACCTAACATAAAATGACTTGTTCTTTATGAGGTCATCGCAACGATTGCGGTGGCCTCATTTTTTTAATCACTTTAGGGTTATATTTCCCGTCGCTTGCGGCGATATGACACCTATTACATCAGCAATACCCCGTCCGCTTGCAGCGGGGTAGTTTATCTTTAAGCGGATTGCGTGGTATGTTGCGTAACGGTACTCCCGAAAGCCGGGTAAAACTTGTGCTCTGAAAAG
>CAYOUW010000252.1:0-1502 GCA_964407235.1 uncultured Zetaproteobacteria bacterium
CGCTTCTCGCGCCTTGCCAGAGAACAAAATCCAGGGGGGTGCTGAGTAGTTACAAAATTGAAACCTTTCTTGCTTACGCAGCAACAACCGTCAGTAAATCGCGTTTGTGTTCTTCCTCCTGAATGAGGATATCCTCAATGATACGCCTGAGACCATATTCCCGAAGCTGTTCGGCCTGATAAATACGTTCCCTGTATCGCGCGATAGCGTTATCCTCGCCTTTGAGATCTTGCCGTAGCATCTCCAGACTTTCCGGTGATACGTCTATCTGCTCAACATCCACCGTCGGGACGCCTCCGAGAAAATCAATCTGCTCGGAGACCATAACCGCATGTTGCATTTCCTCCTGAGAATGAATAGTCAACTCCTTCTGGATGGATTCGTATTCAGGACCGGTAATAACCGATGCATGCTGCACATATTGAATGGCCGCCGCATATTCCCATTCCAGGTCTTTATTCAGCTCAATAATCAGATTGTTACGATTCTGTGTCATCATACACTCCCTGTAAGATGAATTTATCATCATCTATGATGAAGTCGCAAAAAGTCCGCCCATGGGCGCTTCCCTGCCATGCTGACACCCTAGGCCTTCCTGTGAAGGAAATAAAATTTAATATTCAGGATGTAACGATTGATTCAATCGAATAATGGACTTAGCCTGCATCCTTCCCGGAGATACGAATGCCTACTGTCAAACAACTACGGTTCCTCATCGCACTCGATGAATATCAGCATTTTGGCAAGGCGGCTTCAAGCTGCCACATATCACAATCAGCTTTCAGCATTGCCATCAGGGAACTGGAAACGAAACTCAATGTGCATTTGGTGGACCGCACGAACAGAAGTGTTGCTTTTACCAATATCGGGCGCGCGATTGTCGAACAGGCTCGCCTCTGTATCAATGACATTGAAGCCCTGGTAAACATTGCGGCAAGCAGGCAGGAACCGCTCAGTGGACGTCTGGTTCTTGGCGTCATCCCCACAATATCCCCTTTTCTTCTGCCATCCATTCTGCCGGAAATACGCAAACGATTCCCCAGGCTGGTGTTGTATTTGCGGGAAGACAAAACACGTGTCATTCATGAACAATTACTCGCGGGAAAACTTGATCTCATCCTTGTTGCGCTTCCTTTTGATATGAAAAATGTGGTCAAAATGCCCTTATATGATGATCCGTTCCTGTTCGCCTGTTGCCATGAAACGCACTGGCTGGATGACAGGGAAGGCGATATCCATATTGACACGTTACCCGCGGAAAGTATTTTATTGCTGGATGATGGCCATTGCCTGCGGGATCACGCCCTTCAGGCGTGCAAGCTATATGACACGGATCAGATCAGCCGGTTTGCTGCGACGAGTCTGCAAACCTTACTTCAAATGGTCGCGGCGGACATTGCTGTGACGTTTATTCCCGCGATGGCGCAGGGCTCCCTGATGCTGCAGGGTTCAAAGATCGAACTGCATGCCATGCCCAGGGAAAGCTATCGGCAAATTGGTTT
>CAYOUW010000253.1:0-1499 GCA_964407235.1 uncultured Zetaproteobacteria bacterium
CATATCTTCACCGTCTGCAATGGCTGTCAGGTCGGCATACATATTCATGCCTCACCCCCAAACACGCGGGCGGTCATGCGTTCTACCACCTTGCTTATATGCCCTTCGGTCAGGTGGCTGTAACGCTTCACCATGGCAAGGGTTTTGTGTCCCATGGCTTCGGCTATTTCTGCCAGCGTAGCACCGGACATAGCCAATTCACTGGCGAAGGAATGGCGCAGGTCATGCCAGCGGAAGTCTTCAATCTCTGCCGCTTTCAATGCCGCATACCATGGCTTGGTCAGAATGATGGGGGTCTTTCTCTGACCGGGAAAAACAAGGTCGCAATCAATACGGCGAACCTTCGCCAGCTTGCGAAGTTCATCCAGTGCCGGGCCTGTTGCAATCGCCGTGCGCCGTTCGCCGTTCTTGGTATCCTCCAAGATGATGCGGCCTGTTTGTGTGTCCACTGTCCGCCATGTAAGGGAAAACTGCTCACCGCGCCGCATGCCCGTGGAGACAGCCAGAAGCGCCGCCGGGTAAAGCGCCTTGCATGAAGATTGCTTGCAGGCATCCAGAAGCCGCGTCCGTTCATCACCGGAAAGGAAGCGAACCCGTCCGCGTGTTTCCTTGCCCTTGCGAACGTCAAGGCATGGGTTGCTGGTTATCCATTGCAGGTCTTTCTTGGCATAGGTCAGACAATGGGACAATGCCGCCATGTATCGGTTTGCAGTGGCAGGCGTGCGGCCTTCATCGGTCAGCTTGTCCCGGCAATCGGCAATACGGGGAGCATCCACCTGTGCAAGCGACAACGCGCCGATCTCATCCTTCCACCATGCAAGATGCACCCGTTGCGCTGTCTGTGTGCTTTGCCGTTTCTCTGGCAGCACCCTGACAAGGTAGCGGTCTATAAGTTCCGCCAGCGTGCGCCTGTGGGATTCTGTCATGTTGAAGTAGCGCCCTTCCCTGATTGCCGCTTCCGTCTGTTGCGCCCACTTCTTCGCATCGGTCAGGCGCTTGAAGGTTGCCGACTGTACTGGCTGGCCCTTGAGCCTCACCCGCACCCTGTAGGCAATTTGACCCTTTGCGTCCGTATGCTTGTTTATAGCTGCCATGGCATGCCCCCTTTTCAATACATGCCCGTAGCATAGAATAAGCTACAATAAAGTGCAATAAGGATTGCCTATCCGCGTTTCCATTGAACTGAAGCATTGATATATAACGTTTTATGTCATGACATAGGGGTTCATTGTCCACTGGTTGTCCATTCAGTGTCCATTTTTGTCCACTTCGCGCCGTTCATGGCTTGGTCAATCCCCTGCCCTGCAAAGTTTCGGGGAAACCATCCAGTCAGTGAAGGTCATCAGCCTGCCGCCTTGGTTTTACCGTGGATTGTTGTGGATTAGTGGACAATGAGTGGACAACGGGCAAAACAAAAGGGCCGAGCCGTTAAGCCTGACCCTTCGTTTTTGTTGCTATATATAGCTTTTTATGGTGGCGCTTCAGGGACTCGAACCCCG
>CAYOUW010000254.1:0-1490 GCA_964407235.1 uncultured Zetaproteobacteria bacterium
CAGGGGAAAAAGGGAGTACTGTTGGACATCTGATTGGCTGAAGAGCCGTTGAAACCACATTGGATCCACCTTCGACGCCATCTCAATCGTTGGACATCTGATTGGCTGAAGAGCCGTTGAAACGCAGGCGACGCGCAATCTGGAGCGCCTTAATCGGTTGGACATCTGATTGGCTGAAGAGCCGTTGAAACCGTAAGAGTCCCAGTCCACACAGAGCTGCAGTGTTGGACATCTGATTGGCTGAAGAGCCGTTGAAACACAAACTCCATTTGTTGCCACTCCTGATGGATAGTTGGACATCTGATTGGCTGAAGAGCCGTTGAAACCCTGATATTGTTCTCGTAGAGGCGCCATGTGCCCGTTGGACATCTGATTGGCTGAAGAGCCGTTGAAACTTTGTTCGCCCAGAGGATTCATTTGATCCGGCAGTTGGACATCTGATTGGCTGAAGAGCCGTTGAAACTCCACGAACGGACGCGGAAGTTTTGCTTCCGGAAAGTTGGACATCTGATTGGCTGAAGAGCCGTTGAAACTGAAGCACATATAATGTGTAGTGTTCGCCATCGTGTTGGACATCTGATTGGCTGAAGAGCCGTTGAAACAACATACTTTTGCACATACCATGGAACTTTGTACGTTGGACATCTGATTGGCTGAAGAGCCGTTGAAACTCCGTGTCCGCCGGGTCCCCACAAGATGACATTTGTTGGACATCTGATTGGCTGAAGAGCCGTTGAAACGGCTTGAGTATTGATGGTCGGGTGTGCGTTCTTGGTTGGACATCTGATTGGCTGAAGAGCCGTTGAAACAACATGTCCTCAATTATGTGGATCAATGGGGTCAGACTCTAATACCGCTACCTGACGTTATAAGTTAAACGATATTGGTTAGTTAGCATATTCTTCCCGAGGCTTATTCATCAAAGGATAGGCTTTGGGTCTTCGTTTAATGACCCGGGGCTGAGATTTTCTTTTTCTCCGCCCTATTTTTGTATAGGCAATCGCTTTGAGGAGTGGATCAACCCATTTCATCAAAGCCTTTGGAGTCAAAGGAGCTGTTAACCCTACGATACTTCTCATGAGTTCTACAGCTGCCATAAAGCTGATTTGACGCGGTTTAACACCATTCATACTGGCTGCATTGGCAATATTTGAACGAATGAGATTGTAAGCCAAAAGGTGTACAGCAACCTCTTTGTCTACCATATCTGCACTTTGGCAGCGAAGCATTTCCATGCCCATCTGAGTTTTAATGCTTCGAAAATCAAGTTCAATCTTCCAGCGCTTTTGGTACAACTTAGCAAGCTCATTTTTGTGGTATGTTTTCGCATTTAAAAGTGTCGTGATGTATACGGTGCCATTGACTGAAAATTCACGAATCTCAATCTGATCTGGAAGATCATCATACGCTTCCTTTGTCATCCACACGGGCTTTCTTTTAGGCCTCTTATAGGAAATAATATGATCTTTCGAAGCTAAATTTTTACCACG
>CAYOUW010000255.1:0-1461 GCA_964407235.1 uncultured Zetaproteobacteria bacterium
CGTTAAAACACACGGAAGAAATAGTTACCGGCATCTTGAGCTTGCCGATATACCCCGAGCTGCCATTGCCGGATGTTGAACAGGTGGTCGTTGCAATCAGGAAACATGTGGATTGCTGATGTATCATTTTTGTACTTACTTTGACAGCAACTATCTGCTGCGCGGTATCACGCTCTATCGTTCGTTGGCGAAACACTGCAAAAAGCCATTCCGTTTTTATGCGCTGTGTCTGGATGAAGATGCCTTTAGCGCCCTTACAAAGCTGGGTGAAGGAATATCGTCCCCATCGAGTAAGACGTCGAGCAGTGGGATCACGAGCTTCTGGCGGCCAAAGAGAATCGCAGCCGGATCGAGTATTATTTTACCTTGAGCCCGGTTTTTCCACTTTTTGTACTGGAATACTTTGAAGTCGGTCTTGTAACATACCTTGATGCTGATCTGATGTTTTTCTCCACGCCTGATCCGATTTATGAAGAGCTTGGTGAACGATCCATCTTTGTCACCGATCATCGCTTCTCGGAAAAGCTCAAGGATTCGATAAAATATGGTTGTTTCAATGTGCAGTGCCAATCATTTCGCAATGATGAGGTGGGTCTGAAGTGTCTCCACCGTTGGCGGAAACAATGTCTGGCATGGTGTTATGACAGGCTGGAGAATGGAAAATTTGCTGACAAGAAATATCTAAATGAATGGCCGGAACTGTATGGTGATAGTCTTGTGATAAGCCAGCATCAGGGAATTGGCGTGGCGCCGTGGAACATTGCCTCCCTCGCAATTCGGTCGCAAGAGGGTGAGATTACCGTTGATGGTGAATCTCTCGTGTTTTACCACTTTGCGGGTTTTTCACTGGTTTCACGTTTCTGGCTGATCACAGGCACCACATCGGGGATGCACTTTCGACAACATGCGCCACTGTTTCGCCGGTATGCGTTAGCCATGCGAGAGACCCATGCCATGCTACAGGATCATGGTGTGGCGACCTGCCTGTATGGCAAAACAAGATATGTGGCAAAACACTGGAAATCGCTAACGATTGCGTTGTTACGGGGAGGGTTGCTTCGTGTTCCGTTCACATCTGTGTCCGCACAAGGAGTGGTATTGCGTTATCTAGCCCGAGCTTATTTTGTTTTTTTACTCCAAGAACGTCTTAACCTATTGATAATAAGTAGATATTCCTTATTCATTGGCTATTTTTCACCGCAATACGTTCCCATGTATTTAAAGCGTTAATATCAAGTTTATACTTGACACTACAATCTTATTGTGCATGATTTGTTTCCCATGTACATCGAATCCGTCCCCAACCGCAAATCTCCGCCGGCCATCTTGCTGCGTGAGGGCAAACGCGTTGGCAAAAAGGTCGTCAAACGCACGCTGGCTAATCTTACCCACTGGCCGGAAAATGTCCACGGCTAATTTGTTCTAAGCGCATCCTCCGACATATTTTGTAGTCATGCGCAG
>CAYOUW010000256.1:0-1442 GCA_964407235.1 uncultured Zetaproteobacteria bacterium
TTGTCTCCCCGGTAGGGCTCGAACCTACGACCCGCTGATTAAGAGTCATAAATTTATACTTTTTTATGTCATTTGTTATTTTTGTTTTGTTATTGCAAATATAAGAAAATTAGATAGTTGTTAATAAATATTGTATTATTTATTTTGCGTTATCTTATTTTATTTTGTATTTTTGTATGCAAATCGTATGCAAATGGTTTGCACCTAAAATTTCAGGTTTAAAAGACAGACAAAATGAGACAAGACTATTTTATTTCACTCTATCTTGATACTCGGAGAGAACTGGCTAACAAAAAATATCCGGTAAAATTAAGGGTTTACACACCTACTCCCCGGAGGCAAAGGCTTTATCCAACCAGCTTTGAAATGACAGAAACAGAATTTAAAAAAATTTATAAGACTGTTAAGCCCCGGAATGAACAAAAAGAGACCCGCCGGAAAATGCTTGCCGTTGAGAATAAAGCAATCGAAATAGCTGAAAGCATAAAGCCTTTCAATTTTGATGAGTTTGACCGGAAACTGTATCGAAAACCGGGCGACGGTTCAAAAGTATCTTACCAGTACCAGCAAATGATAAATGAACTTGCCAAATATAGACAGTATGGAACGGCCAACAGCTATGAGTTGAGCAGAAAATCTTTTGAAGTATTCATAGAATATAAAGGCAAAAAATCTTTTTCAAATCTAACCTTTTACGATATAACCACGGTATGGTTAAAAGAATACGAAAGCTACATGACAGATATAAAAGGGCGCAGTTTAACAACCGTTGGAATATATTTAAGAACATTAAGAGCCGCATTTAATAAGGCTATCCGGGAAAAAGAGATAGGCCGGGAATTTTATCCTTTTGGGAAAGGAAAATACGTAATTCCGGCCACTAAGAATGTTAAAAAAGCCCTTGACCATAATCAACTCTCAATACTTTTCCATGCAGAACCACAGACCCCGGAGCAGGAAAAGGCCAGAGATTTTTGGTTTTTCTCTTATGCCTGCAATGGAATGAACATGAAAGATATTCTTTTGATGAGGTATAAAGACGTTCAGGATGGAAAAATTGAGTTTATCAGGGCTAAAACCAAGAACACAACAAAAGCCCATTCAAAAGCTATTACGGTTTATCTGAACACCTTTACAAAAGAAATAATAAACAAATATGGCAACCCGGACAAAACCCCTGGAAACAGAGTGTTTAACATAATACCGCCAAATATACCACCCGAAAAGCGGCGAAGCGCAATCAATAACTTTACCCGATTTGTGAACCAGCATATAAAGAAACTTTGTAAAGCGAACGGTTTACCTGAGGAAACCTCAACTTACTGGGCAAGACATTCATTTGCCACCAACGCAATAAGAAACGGGGCGACTATGGAGTTTATTCAAGAAAGCTTAGGCCACCAGAATATGAAAACTACACAAAATTACTTTGCTGGTTTTGA
>CAYOUW010000257.1:0-1433 GCA_964407235.1 uncultured Zetaproteobacteria bacterium
TAATGTCATACCTAAGCAATATAGAAATGTCATACCTGTGTAAATAATGCCATAATACCCTTGTTTAAAAACTAACCAAAAACAAGAATATTATGGAGCAAAAAACAATAATTATGACAGAGAAAGAGTCCCGAAGGTACGAGACTATCAAAGAGCTGATTGATGGCGTAATAGACGGCACAGAAGCCTCAAAACAGCTTGGTTTGTCAGTAAGGCAGACCAAAAGACTGAAAGCCGGAGTTATTGAAAAAGGAATCAAAGGAGTAATACATAAAAACAGAGGAAGACCGGGTAATCGAAAAATTGACGGGAAGATCATTGAAAAAGCGAAGAAATTGCTAAAAGAAAAGTATTCAGACTTCAAGCCAACATTTGCGAGTGAAAAATTGCATGAATTGCATAACATCAAGATAAACAAAGAGACGGTAAGACAGATGATGACAGAAGAAAAACTGTGGAAAATCAAACCGAGAAAGCAGGCGAAAAACAAGCATCTATGGAGACCGAGAAAAGACAACTACGGACAGATGCAGCAATTTGATGGAAGTTATCATCTCTGGCTGGAAGACAGAAATGAAGAAATGTGTTTGCTGGCTTCCATTGATGACGCGACGGGTAAGATTACCAAAGCTGTGTTTGCCGAAAATGAAGGAGTGGAGGCTGTGAGCAGATTTTGGAAAGAGTATGTTGAAGAGAACGGAGTTCCTTTAAACATCTATTTGGATAAGTATTCTACATACAAAATCAACCACAAGAGTGCTGTAGACAACAAAGATCTGATAACTCAGTTTGACAGGATGATGCGGCAAGTTGGCTGTGAACTGATTACGGCGCACAGCCCGCAAGCTAAAGGTCGTGTGGAAAGATTGTTTGGAACATTGCAAGACAGAATGGTGAAAGAAATGAGATTAGCCGGTATTAAAACAATGGATGAAGCAAATGAGTTTTTGAAAATATATATTCCAAAGTTTAATGAGAAATTTACCGTTGTTCCAAACAAGAAAGCTGATCTGCATAAAAAAGTCGGCAAGAAAATACAAGAAAAACTGCCTCAGATATTCTCAGTGCAGAATGCAAGAAAAATCAATAATGATTACACTGTTATGTTTAAGACTAAATACTATCAGCTGGATTCTGTTCAAGATATTGTTGTCTACAAGAAAGATACTGTTATTGTGGAAGAACACCTCGGAGGAGAAGTTAAGATTAGGATGAAAGATACTTATCTTAAATATTCCATACTTCCCGAGAGACCGAAGAAACAATGTGCTGTTAACTTAATCGCCATCACTCAAAAAACTCCTTCCGGCTGGAAACCGCCAATAAATCACCCTTGGAGAAATGAGTGGTTATTTACAAAACAAAAGTCGGATTTTATTGGAAAAAATTAAAAAATTTCGCTTAAATTTATTTAAAGTATGACATTTCTAAAT
>CAYOUW010000258.1:0-1410 GCA_964407235.1 uncultured Zetaproteobacteria bacterium
GGTTACATTAATTTTATGAAAATAAATTGTGCGGTTATACTTTTCGGCTAGGCTCGAGCTAGAGGCCCGTTTCGGCGGGCCTCTCATCTTATGCGCCGCTCATAGCGGCTTGCCAGATCAATGCGTTTCCCTTCATGGTCAATATAAAAAGAAGTGATCAGCATGAAGATATCGCCTCGTCTCTTTTCCTGCCGTTCCAGAATCACGACAAAATCATGGGCTTTCAACCAGACATAGCTGCGTATAACTTTTCCCCTTCTTGTGTTCTGCTCAAAATCCCAGGTCACCACTTCCGACATTGAAGCATGGTCTATCGCAGGTTTCGACCACGGCAGCCGTGCAGCACGTCCCAAATCTGGCAAACGCTCCTTTTCTTTACGCCGCGTGGCCGGATTCCATACCCATTGATCCCTTGTCACCAAATGCCAGAAACCTTCCTCATAAGCGTATCTGCCTTCGGCCTCATGTACGGAAATGCTTACATTCTATGGCATTCATAAGAACCGTGGAAAGATTGCCATGGACGCATTCAATATCCTGCCGGAATTCATCGGCAGGTTGATTCATGATCACTGGAAGGCTTACTTCAACTTCGATTGCCTGCATGGCTTGTGCAATGCGCATCATTTGCGGGAGTTACTGTTCCTGTTTGAGGAGGAAAAGCAAACGTGGGCGGACGATATGATGAAGTTGCTGCTGGCTATGCATGACTTCACACTGATTCGCAAAAACGCTGACATCACCCAATTGTCTGAAACAGAAAAAGCACCATGGCTTACTGATTACCGCACCATCATCAGGCGGGGATGGAAAGACAATCCTCTCATCAAGCCCAAAAAGAAAAAACGGGGATCAATCAAACGAACAAAATCCCAGAATCTGTTGCGAAGACTGGAAGAACATGAGAATGAAGTGCTGGCTTTCTTGCATGATCTAAATGTGCCGTTCACCAACACTTTGGGTGAGCAGGATATTCGCATGATCAAGGTTCGGCTCAAGGTGTCCGGTTGCTTCCGCACTCTCGTCGGCGCTGAAAAATTCGCACGTATTCGGGGCTACCTGTCCACATCCAGAAAAAACGGTCATAACCTGCTGGATGCGATTTCCAAAGCCTATCAAGCCAGTCCTATTATCCCCGTGATATAATCGCTAGGCTCTGGGGAGGGGGGTGCTGAGTAGCGACTCACCCCGCTTCGCGGCACCCAATCCGAGAGTAACAAAATCAAGCGCCTACGATTTTGTTACTCAAGAGTTACTATTTTGGTTAAGCTGTCATAGCCTTCAATCCTCCAAAATCTCATTTTTTAACCGCATCCTCCTGCCCCCGGTGTAAGCTCTTGAAATCGCACGAAACGTTGACAGCGATTCAGCCAGCACATCTACCACAATACCGAAGCCTGGCACCGACAC
>CAYOUW010000259.1:0-1405 GCA_964407235.1 uncultured Zetaproteobacteria bacterium
CCGCGCATTGTTGAGTTAACCAGGGCACCGGGGTGCGCACGGCTGAACAATGAGCGGCGCTGTAGATGGCATTTAAACAAGAACGAACCGCTGCCGGTTGGCGCATTTACGATCCCGATAACCCCGCTGTTGATGTGCTCCATGCTGACCGGGCAACAGCGATAGATAAAGCACAGGCTGCGCTTGCGCAATGCAAAGAAGTGAGGTACGCGCCACAAGAAGAGCACAAACAACCGCGCAAGGCAACGGAACCTGAACCACCAGCGGAAGAACAACTGGACTACTTTGATAGCCGGTACCTTCCTGTTGCCGACAAACTGCTTGAAGCGCACGACCTGACGGTGCCCGAGCGGACACGGGCCATGCTTGCGCGGTTGATTGCAGGCATGCGCGAGCTTCCGGCAGATAGCCGCCATGAAGACAAGGAGGAAGCACGAATTGTCTTGAATTGCGAGGGGCTCGTTAACGATAAACCGAAATGGGAGATTGTCGAAGTCGAACATGATTCGCCCTTTATCCTTCATAGTATCGAGGTTGTTGATGGCAAACCAGAACGCAAGGAAATCAAAGTCGAACCGCCCGAAAACACACCCAAGAAGAAGGAGCCGCACTCGCCTGTTCCAGCATTGAAGAGCGCGAGAAAGCACCTGCTCAAGCTATTGGAATACGCGGAGCACCCACCTACGCATAAGGAGCGCGTAGCGAGGCGCTGTGCAAGGTTGCGCGCGGCAGTTTTGAGCGGCGGCAGTTTTGCCGCCTTTGAACTCGCCTTGGAAAGCCCCAACGACGACTCCCTTTATGGATGTGGAGGGTTGCTTGATGCCCTAGCAGCAGGCCGAGTTGATGCTTTGGAGCTTCGTAAATGGCTAGATAGAATTGACCGTATCCTTACCCGCAATGAATGCTGGCGGCTGGGCCAACCATCCGCACTGACCCGACGTATCGTGAAGGATGGTTGTATTGTCTGGAGGGCGGCGAAACGCGGGCCGGAGTATTTTCAACGCGCCTCCTATGGCAGGGAAACACTTACCGGCCCATTAATCGATTTTTTGCGCGACCTGATTGCCTGCTGTAACGGCACGCATGAATGGAGCAAGAAGCCGCCCCGCCGTGTGCCCCAAGGTTGCCGAACGCTCGCAAAGATGGGTGACAGCATCAATCCAAGCGATACCGCGATCCACAAGATGGTGGTGACATTTTGGCAGTGACAAAAAACAGCGACTAAGGGGCCTATCCAAACTACTCGGTAAGCACATTGAATTAGCGAGTTTGACATGGACACACCCCGAAACCTTTCCACCCGGGCCGCGGCGGATTATCTTGGACTAGCACAGAGGACCATCGAACGCTGGCGACTTGTCCACGAAGGTCCGACCTACCTGAAACTCGGGAGAAGGGTTCTTTA
>CAYOUW010000260.1:0-1389 GCA_964407235.1 uncultured Zetaproteobacteria bacterium
TCTGTTGCGAACAAAGTCCCTACGCACAAAAAGGCCGAAGGGTGAGGACTGGAGGCCCGAATCAATCACCATGGCGATCAGGTGAATTGCGCAGCAAGAGAATATCCCCTGGGGGATTCATGAATAGCGCCTCACCCCGCTGCACGGCTCCCCATCTGAGGAAGAACAAAATCAACGACTTACGATTTTGCTCTGTTCTTAATTTGTCCATTAAGATCAATGACTACGCAATCATCCAGAAAATCATGAATTAATTTATCCTCTTGCTTAGTTATGCCCGGATATCCAAGCAACTCCAGTTCCGTAACAAAGGATGCATGCACCACATGACCATCCAGCACGTCTGAAATTTGTTCATCACCCCCAAGAAAATACAATGCAATGTTGGTATCAATCAGTATGTTCATTCCACTCTTGCCGAACACGTTTCTGATAAGCCATGGGCTCTTCCTTTAATTTTAATCTGCCACTGTATTTCTTCACGGAAAGTGTTTTGACGCTCTTTAGTCCATGCAGCATCTTACTCCTGATTTCCAGAACATCTTCATGCCTTCGTATCGTAATCACACCCATTTATCTACCTCGCTTTTCGAAAGCTCACACCCCATTCGATCAATGTAACATATTAAAGAAATAATCCTATTGTCGTCACGCTTTCACCTTCGCTGGCCTTCACTGTGGACGATGCTCCAATATGTCAGGAGCCAACTTCGTGTGTCTTCAGCCAATCCTTTAAGGCTTGATCAACCCGCGTCTGCCAGCCTTTGCCGAAGGATCGAAAGGTATCCACAACGTCTGGCGATAACCGAATCGTAATCTGCCGCTTGGGATTGTCTTTACGCGGACGTCCACGCTTAATCAGAGTCAATCCTTTGGCATCCAGCGGCGCGGCATCGGGATCATTGGAAATCGCCAGATTGATCTGGTGATCCGTCAGGGCATCTACGGCATCCCAGTTTGTTAAATCCTTCTTTCTTTGCTCTTTACTAGCCATATCGGTTTACCTCTCGCGTGTTAGCCTTGCGTAAGCTAATAATTCGATGCGCATCTTTGCTCTCTGTATAAACAACAACGACCAATCGCCCCTTGATGTATCCGTATGCAACCATACGTTTCTCGTTATAGTCCTTCCGCCGATCCTCAAATATCGTTGCATCTTTCCACCCGAAATCTTCGATCGCGGCAAAATCTATCCCATGTTTGGCAAGGTTAATTCCACGTTTTGCATCATCCCATTCATAGCGCACAGATTTATTGTAGTTACTAAAAATAAGAAATCAAGCCACCTTTTCACCCTTAAAAAAGGCATTCTAAGCCACTATCCACACACAATAAATGCTATAATCCATGACATTTCAACGGGTTTAGCTTGGTCCGACCCCTGCATAT
>CAYOUW010000261.1:0-1386 GCA_964407235.1 uncultured Zetaproteobacteria bacterium
AAGATAAATGAAAACAACAGTGCCAGTACGCCCGTGGTCGCCACAGCCCAGCGCCATCCGTCATCACCGCCAATCCACAGGGCGATCGTCGGCAACGTCATGGCCGCTGCCGCGGAACCGAAATTGCCCCAGCCACCGTAGATTCCTTCCGCGGTTCCCACCTGTTTGGCCGGGAACCATTCGGATACCAGACGAATGCCAATTACAAAACCGGCGCCGACAAATCCGAGCAAAAAACGATAAATAGCCAGTTTCTCAAAACTTTCAGCAAAGGCAAAAAGAAAACACAAGGCGCTGGCGGCAGCGAGAAGAACGGAAAAGGTGATCTTCGGACCGTATTTATCGACCAGCATACCGATCATTATTCGTGCCGGAATGGTCAATGCTACATTCAGGATGAGCAACAATTTCACTTGTTGGCCGGAAAGACCAAAGGTTTCGCGGATGGATGCCATCAACGGAGCGAAGTTGAACCAGACCACAAAGCTGATGAAAAATGCCAGCCACGACATGTGCAGGATTTTCATTTTACCTGTGAATGAGAAAAAAATGATTTTACTTTGGTCTACGCCTGTTGCGGACATTTTCGCTACTCCCGGGTGTCAGATGAATGGACGGTAGATTTTTTATTGGGCTTTCCAATCCAGCAAAGGTGTTCAGCAAAGGTGTTGCCAATCCGGAATTCGTTGAAAAAGGGTTATAAATCTTGTCACGGGCGTATCGAATTGCCTGAATTATAGATCGCGATGGCTATATTCTATGCATAATTCTTCATGGCTATCCTGCTTTTTGTGTAAAACCAACAAAGACCCGGTGGCATCAAGGTTGCTCTCCATTCAGTAGCAAATATTTTCCACGAGGATGAGATGAGCGAAAAGAAAAAGCTGGTGATGATTGGCAATGGCATGGCAGGCATGCGCGCTATTGAAGAAAACCGCAAGGCGCTCGCTGTCCTCTGCGATGCCTTTTCCTGCCACATTGACGACCGACCCGTGGCGGCAGCGCGTACGGTGCATGCCGGAGACGGCATGATCGCCGTGTTCCGGCTGACCGATGATCGTGTCAAGGCAGTAGAGAACCGCTGCCAACCATTTATTACAGGAGTCTGAATGGCCCGAACAGTCAATAACGTCTGCTCTTACTGCGGTACGGGATGCGGAATACGGCTGGAAACGGATGGTGCGCGCATCATTTCACTTGTCGGTAATGAACAGCATCCGAGCAACAGGGGGAAACTGTGTTCCAAGGGGCGCGAGTTGCATCATACCGTGCGCGCCGATGACCGTTTGCTGCGTCCGCATCTGCGTACAAAACTGAATCAGCCCTTCGCGCCGGTGGACTGGGATACGGCGCTGGATTACGGGGCGCAAAAATTCGCCGATATTA
>CAYOUW010000262.1:0-1377 GCA_964407235.1 uncultured Zetaproteobacteria bacterium
GTTTTGGAATCGTTATCGGCGGTTATAGTTAAAGGAGCTTTGTTGATTGTTAATGTGCCGTCGGTATAACCAATAATATCATAGCCCTGCTGATTGGAATATTGACTGCCCGGGGTGATTATATAGGCGCCTGCGTTCTTCGCGCCTTGTGATGAACCGGAATAACTCACAGTACCGAATATCTTGTTTGCATCGTAGCTTGAGGGTGAATAGGTTACGCCGTTGCCGCCGGAGTATGTATTGCCGTCATAGGTTTTGCTCTGATTATTGGCAGTAATTGTAAGTGGTGTCAGAAAATGGCGGAGCAGCGGATAAGTGTCTCCATCATAAATGCGCCAGACTTTGCCGGTGCCGCCTTTATCGTCAATGCTCCAGGTACTAAAAGTTGACAGCGTCTTCATCTGCGCGGTAGTTTTACCCGTGCCTCCCGATGATGAAGATTGGCCTGAGGTTTGTGTATCCCAAAAACTATCTGTTATGGTGCCGTTGTAGATAACTCCCACCAGTCCGCCGACTGCGTTACTGCCGGTCACTGAGCCGCTGCTGTAGGAATCGGTGATGGTGGCGAAGTTATATCCCACCAGTCCGCCGACTGCGATGCCAGTGCCGTTGCCGGTTACTGAGCCGCTGTTGTAGGAATCGGTGATGCTGCCGTCGTTCTCTCCCACCAGCCCGCCGACATAGTTGCCGGTGCCGGTGCCGCCGATGCCGCTCACTGAGCCGCTGTTGTAGGAATCGGTGATGCTGCCGTAGTCGTTCTCTCCCACCAGCCCGCCGACAAAATTGTCGCCGGTTACTGCGCCGCTGCTGTAGGAATTAGTGATGGTGCCGTTGTAGATAAATCCCACCAGTCCGCCGACTGCGTTACTGCCGGTCACTGAGCCGCTGCTGTAGGAATCGGTGATGCTGCCGTAGCTCTTTCCCACCAGCCCGCCGACATATTTTCTGCCGGTCACTGAGCCGTTAGTCAAACCGACATTGCGGATATCCGCGCCGCTTTCGGTAGCACCGAAAAGACCAATATAGTCTGTGGAGGGTCTATTAATGTATAGTTTTGTAATGGTATGACCCAGCCCGTCAAATTTTCCGGTGAATTTTGTGGAAAAGTTGCCGATGGGTAGAAAACCCGCCCCGCTGTTCCAAGTTTTGGTGTTGGCAGCATCTATGTCGGCGCCGAGGGCATAATTACCGGAGAGATCGCCGCTTATACCTTGCAGGTCGGTTTTGGTAGTACTGCCTGCGCTACCAAGGGCGGTGATAACGGTATAGGGGATAGTTGAGCCGCCCGAGCCGAGTTTGGTGCTGAAATGATTCCCCGCGGGCAAACTAACGGGGAAATTAAAATTAACACTGTAGGTGGCGGCATTGCCCGCTGCA
>CAYOUW010000263.1:0-1352 GCA_964407235.1 uncultured Zetaproteobacteria bacterium
GTAAGTTAGCTTGGTCCGACCCCGGCTAAGAAAATAAGGCTTGAAAATGACTTGTTGACAGGAGTTATCAAGATAGTATCTGACCCCTTTTCCTATTAAACAGACTCATGCTGGCAGTGCATGTATTTCACGAACAATGAATTTTTTCTTCTCTTCAAGCTTACTCAAATCATAAGCATTTTGTAGACGCAGCCATTGCGCAGCAGGCTTATGGAAAACCATCTCTAACCTGATAGCCATCTCAGGAGTGATAGCTCCACGCCCATTTACAACCTTGGATAAAGTTTTTCGGGTTATTCCCAATGCTATCGCAGCATCTTTTTGAGTTAAATTTAATTCCTTTAAGAAATCCTCTCGAAGCATTTCTCCAGGGTGACAAGGGTTGAACATGACCATTCTAATTATACCTCCTTAATGATAATCTTCGTAATTCACCAGCTCAATATTTGAGCCAAGCCAACGAAAAGTTACACGCCAGTTTTTTTGAACAGTTATTGAACGCTCACCATCTCTATTACCCTGCAATACATGCAAATTATAAGCAGGAGAATTTAAATCCTCATCACAGATGGCTGAATCAAGGTCTGATAAAACACGTCGTAATTTAGGCGCATGCACGGCTATAATTCCAGATTTATTTCCTGAATTGTAAAATTTCTTCAGCCCTTTATGTCGAAAGCTAATGATCATTTAGCGCATAGTAACCGATAAGGTTTCTTTTTCAACAGAAAAGGGAACCCCCTTTTTCCTCAGAATGGTTAAGCGGCCAGACGTTGCCTGATTTCCCTGACTTCATGGTCCAGCTCGTTTATTTTAACGACGATTGCGGAATGCTCATCCCGGCGCACGATGACTTCATAGAGGCGGTCCAGCCGCTTGTTGGTTTCATCAATCCGCCGGCTTTGATCCGCAAGATGCAAGTTGATATCATCCAGACGCGTGTTGACGGCAACCAGTGTTGCTTCCACTCTGGCCTGACCGGACTTAATGCTTTCCAACTCCGGCATAAGATATTCCCGGAAGGCAGACAGCATGGCATCTTTCATATCCATGCTCTTCAATATAGACATCAACGGATGATGCGTCAAACACTGCGGGATCTCGTTAGACGCATCTGATCTAATGTCTGATTGTTAGACCCCATCTATTTTTGAGCAAAAATGGGTCAATTCTCATGAGCGCTGAAGTTAACGCCTTAAAGCACCGTTTTCACCCATCAAAAGGTGCTTCTAAGCTCTGATTGACCCATCTTTTAGGTATAATTCACTTATGTTTCAGTAAGTTAGCTTGGTCTAAAGGTAAATATTCGGCTAGGCCATTTACCAGATAGACACAATCTTCGGAGTTATTAA
>CAYOUW010000264.1:0-1352 GCA_964407235.1 uncultured Zetaproteobacteria bacterium
CTTTCGCTTTCCTTTTTATTTGACAAAAATCGTCCAGGGTCTATGTTCACTCCATGGATATGAAGGAAGCGATGCTTGCCATCATGCGGGAATACCTCCTGCCGGAGCTGGAGGGGCTTAAATCCGGGCAGATCGGGCTGAGATCGGATATCGCAAATGTCAACAAACGCCTGGATGATGTGAACCTGCATCTGGTGGATCAAAGTCGGCGTATAGATACCCTGCGTGAGGAATTAGGCCAGCGTATTGATGCCGTGCGTGAGGAATTAAGTGGCAATATCAATGCCCTGCGTGAGGAATTAAATCACCGCATGGATGGGATCGACCATCGTATCGACGAAACCAACAAGCGCATCGACGAAACCAACAAGCGGCTGGATCGGCTCTATGAAGTCATCGTGCGCCGGGATGAGCATTCCGCAATCGTCATCAAGATCAACGAACTGGATCATGAAGTCAGGGAAATCAGGCAACGTCTGGCAGCTTGAAGGGGAATTAAAGCATCAGCGCGAGTTGATAATGCAGGGTTTCGCGCGGTTGATTTAAGCCTTGAAAATACGGTTTATTTCGGTGAAAACGATTAAGAATCGATAGGTTAGCCTGGTACGACCCCCTCCGTCATTAGCCCTCCGTCCGACCCGCTCCGTCCGTCCTTTGTTTATGACGCGAAACGCTGTTTGAGTTCCCTTACATCCTGTTCCAGTGAGTTTAGTTTGATGACGACTGCTGAATGCTCTTCACGCCGTACAATCGCTTCGTAGAGTCGCCCCAGGCTTGCATCCGTCGCATCGATGCGTTCATTGGTTGTGTCGATGCGCTCATTGGTTGTGTCGATGCGTTCATTGGTTGTGTCGATGCGTTGTCCCAATTCCTCACGCACGTTATCAATACGGCGGCTTTGATCCACGAGGTGCAGGTTCACATCATCCAGACGTTTGTTGACATCATCAATGCGTTTGTTGATTGCCACAAACGCCACATCCGCCCGCAACTGACCTGCCTTGAGGGCCTCGAGTTCCGGCACCAGATATTCCCGCATGACTGCGCCCACTGCTTCTTTCATGTCCATAACAACCATGGTAGATGGTCATAGGATAAGCTGTCAACCGCAGTGTTTCGAACCCTGTAGATTTTCTCTGCGTCCTGCGCGAGCCCGATGTCGCTTACAGTGCTCATTTGAACGACAAAAAGGTTGATTTAAGCCTCGAAAATACGGTTTATTTCGATGAAAACGATTAAAAATCGATAGGTTAGCTTGGTCCGACCCGCTCCGCATTTACACCCGCTCCGCATTTACGTTAAGCGGCTAAAATTGCGCTGTAACGCAGACCAAATTCCACTTTGAAATCGGT
>CAYOUW010000265.1:0-1351 GCA_964407235.1 uncultured Zetaproteobacteria bacterium
GCCACATGGGCATTGCCAGCTTTGTCGCTGACGAGATGTTGTCGGCTACGGAATTATCAAAAAAGACAGGATCGGTGCTCACCGACCTGGCCGAACATATGCACCGGAAATTTGTCATTATGCGCAACAATCGGCCCAATGCAGTATTGTTGTCGATGGATGAATACGAGCATCTGCTGGAGAAGGTTGAGGATGCGGAGCTATCGCAACTGGCCGGAGAGCGTCTGACTGATGATGATCGGAAATCTGCAATTTCACACGAGGATGTGCAGCGCCGTTTCAAATGAGTGGGCGCTGACCCGGAAAAATTCGGTGCACCGCTGCGCAAGAGTTTGGCCGGATTGCGCAAGCTCAGGGTGGGAGATATCCGTGTGGTGTATCGGCTGGAAAAGAAGCGGATTGAGGTGTTTGTCGTCGTCGTAGGCCGCCGCGCGGATGATGCCGTGTACAAGGTTACCGATAAGCGTGTAGGCAAGGAGAATGTGTGATTGCAGGACACGACCCCAAATGTGGACCCCGTTTGACAAAATGACAAACTAACATAGACTGGTCTGCGTCTAGTCTGAATAAATACGAGGTGATAGATGAGCAAGGTTGGCGCTTACGAAGCTAAAACACACCTACCCCGGCTGCTTGAAAAGGTGGCTGGTGGAGAACGTATTATCATTACCAAACATGGGCGTTCGGTCGCGGTTTTACAGCCTGTCGAGGGAGGTAATGCAAATATCGCCGACGTGATTCGTGAACTGAAACGTTTCCGTATTGGTAAAAGACTTGATGGCGACTCTATTCGGGACATGATCGAGGAAGGGAGGCGTTAGGATTATGGCTGGGCGGTTCGTCCTGGACAATTCCATTGTTATGAGTTGGTGCTTCGAGGATGAGAACGACACATTGGCGGAAAGTACCTTGGAGCGCCTACAGGATGATATCGCGCTTGTTCCTGCAATTTGGCCGCTTGAGGTGGGCAATGTCTTGCTGGTGGCCGAACGGCGGAGGCGGTTAAGCGAAGCTGATTCGGTACGATTCCTGGCAATGCTTGCTGCCTTGCCCATGCAAACAGAACCGGAAACACCCCAGCGAGCCATGGGCCAGATTCTTTCTCTGGCAAGGGAACATAAGCTATCCACCTATGATGCCTCGTATCTTGACTTGGCGATGCGTGAGGGTGTGCCAATAGCCACGCTGGATCAGAGGCTTCGTCGTGCCGCGAAGAATTGCAGGGTAGCGTTATTACCTGATCATCCTTGATTTGATTCTATTGGAGGGAATATGGCAAATGCATATGTAGCTCAAGGTGATCCCCAATGGATCGCGTTAGATGTAAAAATGAAGACCAGGGAGGTAATTG
>CAYOUW010000266.1:0-1349 GCA_964407235.1 uncultured Zetaproteobacteria bacterium
ACATTTTCGAGATGAAATACCGCCCACTGCATTCGCTGACGCATGTGTCATTGAGGGGCCGTATTCAGGCAGCGGATAGTCTGCAAGGATTGCTCCGGTTCCGCGACGGTACCTGTAGGACACATGAAAGTGTTATACAGAAATCTCGACCGTCAGCTATCACCGCCAATCTGGAGAAAAGTATGCCCCCCTCAGCCCGGAACTACGCCCCGGAGAACACCTCGACCATTCTCGCGCCTGTAAAGTTGACAGACGCCGACTTTGCCCAAGCCCTTACCGAGAACCCGCTGGTCATCGTTGACTTCTGGGCGCCCTGGTGCGGCCCATGTCGTGGCTTTGCACCGGTGTTCGAAAAGAGTGCGGCAAACCACCCTGAGGTACTATTTGCCAAGGTTAATGTGGATAAATGCCCGATGCTCTCGAACCAGTTCCAGATTCGCTCGATCCCGACACTGGTCGGCATCGCTCGAAAACAACCGGTGCAGGCCAGTACCGGTGCCCTGGCACCCGAGACGCTGGAGCGTTTTGTGCGGGACCTGATCGCCGGCAACAAATCCCACCCCCCAAGAGAAACAGCATGACTAAAGAGTTATGACCTCATCGCACTGGGCACCGGCTCGGCGGCCACCGGCATTGCCTCGCGCTGCCGCGCCGCAGGCTGGCGGGTTGCAGTCTGCGATCCCAAACCCTTCGGCGGCACCTGCCCGCTGCGCGGCTGCGATCCGAAGAAGTACCTGATCGCCGGGGCCGAGGCAGTAGATTGGATCGAACGCTTGCGGGCCAAGGGGATCTTCGCGGAAACACCCATGCCGGACTGGTCCGCATTGATGCGTCACAAGCGCAGTTTCACCGATCCGTTCCCCGCCGCACGGGAAAAATTATTTGCCGCAAAGGGCATCGATGCTTTTCACGGGGCCGCGCATTTCGTCGGCCACAACTGCGTAGCGGTGGACGGACGCGAGTTGCAAGCCCGATATATCGTAATTGCGACCGGATCCGAACCAGCGCGCCTTCCGATCCCCGGCTACGAACATCTGGCAACAAACGAGGATTTTCTCGCCCTCGAATCGCTACCGCAACGAATCGTGCTGGTCGGAGCGGGATATATCGGTCTGGAGTTCGCCACCATCGCCGCCACCGCGGGTGCCCACGTCACCGTCGTGGAAATGGGGAGCGCGGCATTGCGCGGTTTTGAACCCGAACTGGCGCGTCCAATTGTGGAACGGCTGCGCCAATCGGGCGTGGAAATTTTGTTGGAGCACCGCGTCACGGCAATCGAGCAGACAGGCGACACCTATCGCATCACGACGGTTGGCGCCGGCAGCCAACCCATCCTGGAAGCCGATCTG
>CAYOUW010000267.1:0-1349 GCA_964407235.1 uncultured Zetaproteobacteria bacterium
TGGCCATACATGGCAAAACTGGAGCCGCGTTATTGGCGATGCACTGGAGTATTTCATTCCAAATAATGAAATTATAACAACGGTGGTAGGCCCCCTGATTCAAAACAGATGGACAACATTCACATGGCCATACAATGCCTATTTACCGGAAGATGCCGATGGAATTAACGGACACGTAGGCAACGCCTGCGGATATACTTCCATTGCCCGCATTCTTCAATATTGGGGGTTTCCAAGTAATGGAAACGGACATCTTCAGTTCACTGATGTATTTGGTCATTATTGGAATTGTGATTTATCGAATATGAATCTGGATTATTTAAAAATGCCTAATGAACTGGCGAGAAATGCAACGCAAAATGAGTATGATGAAACGGCAAAATTATTTCTTGCTGCGAGTAGTGTGGGCGAAAAGATTAAAGTTTGGGCAACAGGAAAAGAGGTGAATTTACCGGGGGCTTTTGTTGACTATTTTAATTTTAGTTCCACTGCAAGAATTATAAATCGAGAAGATTATACCAGACAAGAATGGATTGATATTTTTAAAAACGAACTGGATAATGGAAGACCAATGGTAATTGTAGGCAGGACAACCGATAGCCCGGCCCCAGGCGAACCTGGCAGAATAACAGGGCATTGGTGGATTTGTGACGGTTACAATTCCGATGATAAATTTTATTCGGATTATGCTTTTGGAGGCATTAAAGGTTTTGATGATATTGACAGCCTTGGAGGTGTTTATATTGCTTACAACAGAGCGGTAATCGGATTAGAGCCGGATTATAAGGGGAAAAATATTGATCTAATATCGCCAAATGTAAATGAAACATTTTCTTCCAATAGTAAAATTAATATTAGATGGAGCAGTACAAATGTTTCTAATATAAGAATTGAATATACTATAAATAACGGACAAGACTGGAAAATAATTAGCGATAGTTTACCTGCTTCTACTGCAAGCTATCTTTGGACCACCCCCAATATAAGTACCGATGAGTGTAGGATTAAACTGACAGATATTAGTAATAACAACATATATGATTATAGTGATCATGTTTTTTCAATAAAACTTTATGAAATCACATTAAAATCGCCCAATGGCGGGGAGTATTACATTTCGGGGGACAGTGCTCTCATAAGCTGGGAAAGTACCCCGGTTTCAGACATCAAAATTGAATATTCATCCGATAATGGTTCAAAATGGAATTTAATAACAAGCAGTACACCAGCTTCTTTAGGAACCTACGATTGGATTATCCCGGATATTCGTTCCGGTCAATGTAAAATCAGAATTACGGATATCTCAAACGCATCGGTTTTGGACGAAAGTAACACTTTTGAAATAGGTC
>CAYOUW010000268.1:0-1346 GCA_964407235.1 uncultured Zetaproteobacteria bacterium
TTAATATCGAGAAATGACGCAATCTCCTGTTCCTCGGCCGGCCTTCCGTATTTTTGATTCAAAATGAGGATGGCCTCACCCATCCTGCCGGACATATCCCGCAGACTCCTGGGAAACCAGTCAAAGGCCCGCAGGTAGTCGATCATGGATCCGCGTATGCGATAGGCAATGAATGTTTTGAACTGAATGCCGCGACTCGCATCGAAACGTTTCGCGCTATCCAGCAAACCCAGAACCCCCGCATCAATCAGATCATCCATTTCGATGGAATTTGGCACCCTCTGTATCAGTTGCAGGGCATGATAGCGGATCAGGGGAAGATGCTCCTTCAGCAGGGTCTCCGGATCGAAGGCCGGAGCGACGTCAGCGGCATCGTAATGCGTAATCAGGCTCAATGTTTGGACTCCGCCTTCCTGTACGCCCTATCGCCTCTTTTCAGGGGAGTCAGGATATTATCCAGCCATGCCATCAGTCCGCCCAGGATAGCGCCGCCCACAACCAGCACAAAGAGACGGAAGAGTGTATCCGGCAAGCTTATGTCGTGAAACATGGCGATTCCGAAGGCAGTCAGCAGACCCGAGGCACCGCCGTAGATGGATGCATAAAGCACAGGCATATTACTACACCTCCTCTTTTTCTTCGCATGGATTCATACTGTTGATCAGATCCTGTTGCCAGAAGAACCGCAGACCACCGCCAGAGGCCGATTCCCGCGGTCTGGAAAGCACTGCATCGAACAGCTTGTCCAGGCTGTCGGTATAGGCCTTTGAGGCGCAGGAATACAACAGCTTCTGAGAGCTGATAGCACTCCGCACGGCGGGGCACTCGGGCATATATCCTACATAGTCGAGGAAAACATCCAGATAACGGTCGGCCACGGTCAGCAGGCGCCGGAATGTGATCCTGGCGGTGATTTCGTCGGCCTGGTTCAGTGCAACCATGAACCGGTTAACCCCACGCTGACGTGACAACACCTTGATCAGGGCATAAGCATCGGTCAGGGATGTTGGATCCGGCGTCAGGACGACAAGGACGGATTCGGAACTGGATGTGAAAAACAGCACGTCCTCTCCGATTCCGGCCGGTGTATCCACCAGGACAAGGTCATATGCACGGGACAGCCGATTCATCTCATCCAGCAGCACGCCCCGCTGGGCAGCCGAAAGTCGGGCCAGTTCAAACAGGCCGCTGCCACCCGACAATACATCCAGCCTGTCGTCAACGGATACGATAACATCCTTCAGGCTCTTGTTCCCGCGCACAACATCCATCACCGTGCCCCGGCTCGTCAGCCCCAGCATGACATCTACATTGGCCAGCCCAAGATCCGCATCCAGCAGCAGTAC
>CAYOUW010000269.1:0-1337 GCA_964407235.1 uncultured Zetaproteobacteria bacterium
GCCTCTGACTTTTCTGCTCTTATTGCCTCGACTTTTTTGCCATCACGTTCAAATGTAGCAATGCTCTTATTGCCTATCCCTTTTTACTGCTTGTGCTAACGTCGCGCATAAGCTGACCATTAAAGCGTGGTTTGAATGTGATAAAATGAGTGAAACGAATTCACATTCAAACCACGCTTTAATGGGTCAGTCTTGATGCGCCTTGTTATAAGTTCATTCTACATTAGCTACAATGTTCCATTCATCACTAAACTTAAAACCAATATTTTCAATTAACATTTCTGTTAAACGAAAAAACACTACCGCTACCGAGTAGGATATCACCGCCTGTTCACCTGAACATTTTTTCGCATTATGCATAATATTATTTCGTACTTTCTGTATTTCGCCTCTTTCTATCCATAAGCTTATTTCGCTGCCATCTCTTTTATAATTTTCTATACCGCCATCAAATTCAATATTATTTTCCAATATACTAAAGACCAATTTTTTAAATCTATCAACACTATTTTGCTTTACCAACATGCCTGAAATTAATTCGGCTAACGACTCCGTGTGAACAAGACCAAAAACTATTGGCTTTAGTAAAACTGATTTTAAAACAACCTCAGTAGCTATGGATGAATAAAGAAGTGAAGTAGTAGGATCTGAATCAATACACTCTTTGGCCTTTTTAATAAATGAAACAACATTAACAGCGACTTCAGAATTTTTCAGATAATATGATTTCAGCCTAGCATCAACAAACTCATCAATTGCTTGTTCTTTATGCTCTGGATATAGCTCTTCAGCTAACGAATCCATCATATCCGAATATGCTGCTTCCTGTTCAGCTTCATACCAATCCATCGACATTTCGGAATCTCCTTGAACTTATAACGACCTGCATGAGGGGCGGGAGCGCAGCGAGCGTCCCTCTCTATGCTTTGGTTAGGCATTTTATTGCTTACCAACTTTATTTGGAAAGGAAACTTCAAGAACCACGCATCCATCTTCTGTTTTAAAAGGCCCATGGATTTCACCTGGAGGTCTGCTTGCGTAATGGCCTGTTTCTAACCACATCTCAAAAGCATAATCATACAAGCGACCACTCACTATAAATATTTCTTCGGGGTACTCATGGCTTTTTCCTCCAAACGGTGTTGTGTCAGCTTTTGGGGAAAATCGGGTTAAACGGGTATATTCGCCTGAATCACTATCAATACTAAGAGTCAGCTCTTCAGCGATGCCTTCAAGACCTTCAATTGGCTGCCACTTGCCTTGATTATCTGCATTTAATGGATTCCAGTAAGTGATTGTTGATTTAGCCATTTTTGTAATTCCTTATTTGCATAACG
>CAYOUW010000270.1:0-1328 GCA_964407235.1 uncultured Zetaproteobacteria bacterium
AGTTTCTTCACTTTCTCCGATTTCTATGCGGGAGTAGTCTTGGTGTGCAAGATTGAGTATAAAGTTCGACTCGCTCGGCACTACCGAGGACGGTACCTGTAGTACTGCGGATTGACCTGAGCGGATCCAATTGCCCCCGATGGATCGGGTAGAGTCGGGCGCTGGTTCTTGGCGCCAGTCATGTGGCAGCTTCGCCAGGCTGCTTGCCTGCACGATAAGAGTTTCAGGAATTTTTACCCGGAACAAACTATAGTGCTCCAACAGGTGATCGCAATCGACGTTAACTATCAATTCGAGCAACGCCAGTGATATCGACTCGGCGGTATATACCACCCGCAAGCCACGTTGTGACCAGCGTCCACCATAAAGGTAGCTGCCTTCTCCGCTAAAGGCCCTGATGGCGAACTTCTTATTTACAACACGCCAGGTCTCGATCGTCATCCAATTACGCCCCAGGCGATTCGCCCGAGAAGATCCACCACTTCGCGCGCGCCTATATCGGTTACAGCCACATCAAGCGGCACCCGCATTCCGAGACCATACAGGGGCTTTCTCAGCCACTCCATCGCCTTTGTCTCATCCTCGAATAAGGCCTTGGCGGCCTCGATAACCATTGCGAGACGTGCAGCGTTCTCACTGGTACTGCGTAACATCCGCTTGTCCGGTTCCCGCTGGGCGCGCTGTATCGTACGTTTGCTGACATCCAGGAACCGAGAAAGATCTTCTGCACTGATTTGGCTGCTTTGTTTAAGCCGAATGGCGAATTTCCACGGGAGTCCTTTCGCTACAACATCGCCAAGTTCCAGGGCCGAATAGCTTCCACTACGGGGTATGCCGCCGAACCGCCGCAGGCCGGTGATCCAGGCGGTGTTGGGGAATGCCTGCACTTCGGGTGTGTCTTGCATATTCGCTCACTTTACCTGTATCGTCATTTGTCATTTCACAATACGACAATTGGCGTAATAAGACAAATTATTGATTTTGGGAATCCCCATGGGAAGACCATCTACAGTAATGACACCGGCGTCGGTACTGTTTGAGCAAACAGTCGAGCATCGACCGGCTGGTGTGCATGCGCCGGGCCATTGCCGCCATAGGGTATATACGATCCAGTTGAAGCAGTCGCAAACGTTCCAGGCATCTCCAGCATTATTTCAGTCGTTCTCGTGGAGAAAATTTTCTTGTCGATCATCGTGCGATGTAAGCCGACACAGCGCATTTTCTACAGAATATTATTCTAATATATATGCGCATAAGATATATTATGTCAATTGATAGATAGGTCTACTTCCTAAGGTTACTGAAAATCATATATCGAGAATATCAAT
>CAYOUW010000271.1:0-1301 GCA_964407235.1 uncultured Zetaproteobacteria bacterium
GCAGGCGCAAGAACGAGTTAGCCAGTAACAACAATACCGAAGCCTGGCCCTGTTTCTGTTTTGTTGGCCGGGTACGTTTCAAGCTGGCGCAACCCATTTATGCCGATGCGTATGCGGATAACCGCGCCACCGGCAGCTTCATTATCATTGACACGTTTAGCAACATTACAGTTGGCGCAGGCATGCTTTGTTGAGATTTGTTTTTAATCGGCGGTGAAGTCGAGAAATAGATATTATGTCCCCCTATTTACTCGCAAGTGAGGTGAAAGCCGTTTTTCATACTCGGTTTAGGCTGCACGGTGGCGCTCTAGCCAATCCTTCAATGCTTCGTCTATCCGCCCCTGCCAGCCCCGGCCCATAGAGCGGAACGCGGCCACCACGTCAGGAGACAGTCGAATACTGATAGCCTGTTTCGGTGCCTTGGTTTTTGGCCTGCCGCGCCGTGCTGCCCGCTTAAAGGCTACAGGTAAATCGGAATTTTCCAATGTGGTTGCTTCCCGGAACATGGTGTCTGTCCATTCAGGGTTATCCTTGTCAGGCATGTCAGAGGTTGGTTTCTTGTTCATAGCGTTTCACCTCGCGTTTGTTTGCTTTGCGCAGGCTGATGACGCGCATAGCGTCATCGCGTGGCGTGAACACCAGCACATGCAGACGATCACCAATATGACCAATGGCACAATATCGGGCTTCTCCATATTCTGTGCGCGTATCTTTCCAGATCAGCGCCGTGTTCAACTCAAATCTGACCGCAGTCTCGAACGAAATGCCACGCTGACGGATATTTTCTTCGTCCTTGCCTTGGTCAAAGATTAGCTTCATATGCATATGAATTATTGTATATACATAAAATATAAAAAGCAAGCACGGGAAGATTTTGTGTTAAACTCAAAAAGTTTACTACCCCCACAATTCGGAGATGAGAAATAGATATTGTGTCCCCGGATTCCTGTTCCTTTGTCCTGACCGCATCCCTCGTCGGTCGGTCGTCTGCATGGCTACGGTTCCTTCCCCGGAATCCGTTGCGAACAAAAACCCGGCCTCTCTGCGTGCGTTCACGCACAGGCAGGCACAGTCATCACGGCGATTCATATAGGACAAATAGGGTCAGGTCTAGGATTGATGCTACCTGTTGGAGCTATGCCGTTACGTGGTGCTGAATCCCGTGCGTGCAGGCATGGTGGATGATCCCGCAGCATGGGCATGCTCTTGGGCGCTCACCAGAATTGACCCACTTTTGCTCAAAAAATTGACCCAGCAGATGCGCACGCGAACTTATTCATTCGCGCAACGGCCAAGGGTTT
>CAYOUW010000272.1:0-1295 GCA_964407235.1 uncultured Zetaproteobacteria bacterium
AATCGTTGCGATGACCTCATAAAGAACAAGTCATTTTATGTTAGGTTCCGAAAGTTAGGTTCCAGAAGGTGGAGCAAATACAACGCCAGAGGAATCACCAACTAAATCACTCGGGGTTGGTACCTCAACTTCACCAGTTCCATCCGACTTTTCAGCAACGAGCATCCAGTTTCCTGCTTGCTGATTTACAACCGTGAATATGATGAGGTTATTGAGGTTGGCAGTATTTGACCAGTACGGATCAAACCCAATACCAAGATCCGTCTCGGCGCCACCAAGCCCATCGGCGATGGTCTTGACGAAGACATGAGCAACATTTGTTGAAACATCCCTGACAAATGCAAACTTTGTATAGGTTGCATTTACCGCCAAGTCCCTACCATTTTGGTAGTCGGCAACATTTGCCGCAAGCTCAATGGGCGAGCCAATCAGCGTGCCGGTAGCCATATCAACCAACTGTTCCCAAACAGAGTCAGTTGTAGAGCTACCACTGAAGACACCCCTCACAAACAAGACACGCAAGTATCCATTCGCGTTGATTCCGGCAAATACCGGCGAAAATGAATAGCTTGAGCTGTCGTTGTTTGTAACCTGGACATTCTCTTCCGTGCCGTATGTGTTCAGTTTGACAACGAAAATATTCGTAGTTTCTGAATTGCCCACTTGACACAGTGCTCCCGTAAACATCAAATCACCATAGTTTGTTGTGTGAACAACATCAAATGGTCCACCCGGAGCTACACATACGTTGGTCAGATTCATACCACTAATCACCAGTATGGGTGAAGGTGACGGAAGCGAAATGATATACATTCCATCCATATTAAACCCTCCATACATCAACCGATTGCTTGCCCTGAAAGGAGCAAGTATGACCGGCTGTTGCGGTGACGGCAGAGATAATATCGTAGTCTCCGCTCCCGTTGCCAGATTTATTTCGCAAATGGCATTGAGGCACGGGTAAACGATTTTACCCACGGACAGTGGCAGAAGCGGATCCGTAAAGTCCACACCAGTGATGTCGCTGTTACTAACTGTAACGGTACGACTTGCCGGCGTGAATTGTATGGTTCCGTCGCTCGGCGTTACGGTATAGACACCTGCCGGAATATTCGGCAAGATGTATGTTCCGTCGGCAGCGGTCGCCACAGACGATCCATTGGGCGATACGGTAATCGTAACACCACTTGGCGTTCCGCCCGTAACAGTTCCAGAGATTTGATACAGATACGGATCCGTAAAGTTCACACCGGTAATGTCGCTGTTGCTAACTGTAACGGTGCGACTTGCTGGCG
>CAYOUW010000273.1:0-1290 GCA_964407235.1 uncultured Zetaproteobacteria bacterium
AAAAGTCTTATATGGTGGAGGCGGCGGGAGTCGAACCCGCGTCCGAAAATCATCAGCTCACAGATCTACATGCTTAGTCCATTCAAACAGCACCCGATGAAAACTGAACAGACAAGGCATCCATCAGGTCGGTTCGTAAAGGTTTAACTCCTTCGCCACGAGCCTCCGGCAACCAGAGCGATCCCATCTAAATGACCCCGGATTCCCAATGGATGGGCACCTCAAGAGCGGGGTAACTTACGCAGCGTAAGCTAGTTCTACGTCGTCGTTGGCAGTTAATTGCCGTTGGCCTTATTACGGGCAAGCCAACCCGGCATGCACCATGAGGGTCAGCATCTCCGTCGAAACCGGGACGCCCCCCATACACAAAGCGAATGATACCCTTTTGTAAAATATAGGCAAGTCGCCAGGGCTTTGGCATCTGTTTGCGATCAGAACGCCATCCCGACGCCAGCATGAAACACTGTATACCTTGATTGACTGTCCGGCTCCCACTGGAAGGCCCCTGGAAAACCGGGGACGGGAAACAATTTGGTGATGCCATACTTGAATCTTGTGTAATTGATGCCCAGGTTGAGATGAATTCCTTTTGTAATGACATAGTCAGCAGATGCGCCGAATCGATAGGTTATGCTATTTCCAAGGTTGGCGGAAAAGCCCGGGATAGATCCGGATGCAACATCAATCGTGGAACTGAAAGTCCGTCCAAGCATTCCATCGAATGATAGAACAAACTTGTTTCCGACGGATGTTTGTGCAAGCAGTCCGCCACCGTAATAACTGTGGTTGTATGTTTCACCCGCATTGACGCCCCGATACCATTTGTGATGACCGATTTCCAAAAACGGGGTCAGCATGAAGTTTTGCCCCACGGTAAAACCTTCACCAATCCGTGCGCTTAAATCAAGAAGCCTTGCAGAAGATGTGCCTGTCACGGAACCGAAATGACCGCCACCAATGGAGGAGCCAACATAATCGGTATGTCCGCTTGAATGGCTGACTTCAAGATCAAGATAGCCTTTATCCAGCAAGGCATTTCCCATAAATGTCAGTCCGATTCCATAACCCGGAACATAGCCCTTTTCCGTATCAAGCAGGCTGACCGTGGTACCGAGCCTACCGTTCCCATTTTCCTCATAGGCAAGCTTTTTTAATACAAGCTTGACCGAGAGTTGATTGTTTGAGTCTATGATGGTTTGTTCAGTAGCAAAAGATGCGCTGGATAACACAACGACGGATAGCATCATAGCCACCAGATAAAATGATATGCGTTTCAATTTCCCCCCATAG
>CAYOUW010000274.1:0-1284 GCA_964407235.1 uncultured Zetaproteobacteria bacterium
GTAACTACTCAGCACCCCTTAACCTGGCGATTACACTATTGGGATAATAGGCTCGCCTTGATAAGCTTTAGAAATGGCACCTGGCGGATTGTGCCCGTTTTTTCTGGATGTGGACAGGTATCCTCGAATGCGTGCGAACTTTTTAGCGCCATCAAGGGTACGGAAGCAGCCGGAGACCTTGAGTCGAACTTTGATCATGCGAATATCCTGTTCGCCCAGGTTATTGGTAAAGGGTACATTCAGGTCATGCAGGAAAGCGAGCACTTCACCCTCATGTTCTTGCAGTCTTCGCAATAGATTCCGGGCTTTTGTTCGTTTGACCCGTCCCCGTTTTTTCTTTTTGGGCTTGATCAGCGGGTTGTCCGCCCAACCTTTTCGGATGATAGCGCGATAGTTAGTAAGCCATGGCTCTTTTTCCGCATCGGTTAAGTGGATGCTGCCAGCGTTTTTGCGAATCAGTGTGAAGTCATGCATAGCCAGTAACAGTTTCATCATTTCGCCTGCCCATACCTGCTTTTCTTCCTCGAACAAGAACAGCATGGCATTGAAGCGTGGGCCATATTGGGTATGGGCGTTTACGCCTTCAGGGAAATCAGCTTTGGCGCGTTTGCCGCAGCCGGAGTAGTACTTAATTTCGGCACGATACTCGGTGACTTCAATGCATGGCGCGGGAATCTCAATGACGTGGTCGGGACGCTCCACCGGCTCGAGTCTGTGCGGCTTATGCTCAGGCTGCCCTCCGGATTTTCGTTGTCCCTTTTTACGCAGACTTTTGGGTTTGACTGGCGGTTTGGCTAAGCCGTCGGTGGAGGGCGGCTTGCTGCTGTTAGTGCTGTTTTTATTGAGGCGTGATTCCAACTCGTCCGCTCGCCTGGTCAGGATCAGTATCTGTTCCTGTTGTTTCAGGATGATCTCCACGAGTGTCTCTTTATCAAGCTGGAGGAGCTCTTCGCGCTTTAACAGGCGCATAGTTTATCCCTGAAGTTTTTGCACAGCGGATAGGCCAGAATATCCTTAACCGGCACGGAAAGGTTGTTATCCCGATCCTGACGGCTACGCCCCTGCGTCTGCCCCAGCCGCGTCCAGTTGGCTGCCTTGTAGCAGGTTCCCTTAAAACGTTCTCTTTCCACGAAGGTTTCAACCAGATGTACGGGATGGCCATATCGACATACCCAGTCATGTCGCAAGCGGCGCATGGTTGCATCCCAACCAATCCAGCCGTCTCTGGCGGCGCACTTCCATGCGGCGGAGCCGAACAATACGCAGGCCAGATCATGCCCTTGC
>CAYOUW010000275.1:0-1283 GCA_964407235.1 uncultured Zetaproteobacteria bacterium
TGCCTGAGATTTGAGGAGGTAAGGAAAATTACTTACGCTTGACTTGAAACGGAGGTGCTACCCATGTCGAAAGTCATTGAAGCAACCAGCACGATCACCACCAAGGGGCAGACAACGGTACCCAAGGCGGTGCGGCAGATGTTGGGTATCGGTTACGGTGGCAAGCTCGTCTACCGCATCGAGGACGGGTGCGTGACTTTAAACAACCTGAAATCCGGATCTCTCGGCCGGGCGCAACCTGCGCGATCTGCCCGGCCGGGCATAGTGCCATGCAGCGTGCCAAAAAAGAGGTTCGGGGCGATTTAAGCGAGACGCTTGCCGGCGATGTCGCGCTATAAGCCGTGCCATGGTCGTTAATGGTTGGACGCTCCTGTTCCATGAGGCAATCATCGGTCAATTGGAGCAGTTGAGCAGGGCGTCTGCCCGGGCACGCAAGAGCGATCCGGAGCATTTCCGATCCCATGCCAATGTGAAGCTTTTCGCAGCTCTCTCGAAACTCGTTTTGGAGACGATTCCGACTAGCTGGGTTATGGTGCTGTGCTTTCGCACTACCTGCTCAACCATAAGCTTCGAAGAACCCCAAGGAGATATTTCTGAATTGCGTTGGCAGGTATGTGGTGATGACAAGGTATATACTAAGTCAGTACTAAAGAGATAGTGTGCGTCTCATGTTAAAAGAAGCCGTTTTCACGATGAAACTGGAACCCGAGCTGCGTGCCGAGTTCATGGCCGAAGCCGAGGCTGCCCATCGGCCATCCTCGCAGGTACTGCGCGAGTTGATGCGCGAGTTTATTCAACGCCAGCGGGACACGCGGGAATACGACGAGTTTCTGCACGGCAAGGTTGAGGCCGGTCGGACCTCGATGCATGCTGGTCGGGGCCGGACGAATGATGAAGTTGAGGCCCGGTTCGCCACGCGGCGGGCCGGTGTGGCCGGATAAGCGTGAGGGTCATTTGGACTCCAGAAGCACAAAAGGATCGCGATGAGGTGTGGGACTACATTGCGACCGACGACCCTGCTGCTGCGGCCGGAATGGACAAACTATTCAGCGACGCCGTTGCGCGGTTAGCCGGCTTTTCGAAGATAGGCCGAACCGGAAAAATCGCCGGTACGCGAGAGCTGATTCCGCATGAAAGCTACCGCTTGGTGTATGAGATCGAAGGCGAAACAGTGTGGATACTCGCCCTGGTTCACACGGCCCGCCAGTGGCCGCCAGTGTGGAATTCGTAGCGGAAAAGGGGACGCTACCCTTTAAGACAAGTCCCAAGACGAGTTCGTCCCG
>CAYOUW010000276.1:0-1280 GCA_964407235.1 uncultured Zetaproteobacteria bacterium
AGGGGGGTCAATTTTGGGTGCTGACGGGGGGTCAAAATTGGACGCTGTTTGACATTTAAGCGGCTTCTTATCCATGGCTGTGCACCCTGTGGAGTGTTCTTGTTGTCTGTGAGGACACTATGTCGAATATCCAGATCTTCGGTAGTGCGCCAGGATAATGGTGCTGCTGCATAAGCGCCTTGAAGTCCGAGCATTCGTTTTGCTCTACCCTGCGGATGGATATGGCTTGTATGTCAATGTGTTTTCCCGATTCCTGCACTTGCATGGGCGAACTGTATGCGCCAACTAATCAGATGTCCAGAAAAACACTTGCCATAGAAAATAATCATCAACTTAAAGGCTAGAACAAATTAGCCGTGACATTGAGATCACGGGCAAGTCGCGGTTTGTCAGCCTTGCAGTTGCATTATGCATCAAAATAGATACAATTCTATCATGAATAAGCCGTTGTTGCGGGTGAAGTTTTACGCGCATGGAACGAAAAAGCCCGTAAGGGACTGGCTGTTAAGCCTGGAGCCGAAGCAACGTAAGGAGATTGGAGCGGATATTCAGGCAGTGCAATGGCGCTGGCCGGTGTCCAGACCGCTGGTGGATGGATTTGGCGGCGGCTTGTACGAGGTTCGAAGCACGACCGGAAACCGCGCCTTTCGTGTGTTCTTTTGCGTGAGAGGCGGATCGATGATGCTATTGCATGGCATCGAAAAAAAGACGCAGAAGACGCCAAGGCAGGGCCTGGAATTGGCCCGTAAACGCATGAAGGAGGTGTACCCATGAAACCCATTGATGAACTTGAGACTATGCTCGCCGAAACGGGTGAACTGGAAGAAGTACGGGCATTAGCGGCCAAGAAAATCCTGGCTGCGGATATTTACTACATGATGGATAAAACAGGTATGAGCAAGGCACAGCTTGCCAAAAAGATGCACACGGCGAGGCCGGTGGTGGATCGGCTGCTTGATCCTGAAAATACAGGCGTGACTTTGAAAACGATTGCCAAAGCCGCTGCCGTGCTTGGCGGTCAAGTCCGCGTACAGGTTTAATCACCCAAGACCTTCTTCAAATCAATCCGGTTCAGCCAGACCCTATTACCTGAGACTTTCTTCAATAACTGCTAAATTTTACTCTTACATGAGATCAGGTCGTCTGAAGGTTCACCATCTTGTCGATGAAGTGTTCGTGTTGGCCAAGCCCCGCCATTACGCACCCCGAAGGCTGGATCACGCTCATGCCGGGTTACTTGGCCGGAAGAGCCGGATGCGGTAACGCCGCACGTCCGGTTC
>CAYOUW010000277.1:0-1278 GCA_964407235.1 uncultured Zetaproteobacteria bacterium
TTGCAGAAAAACGCAAAAGTCACGCCACTTTCGCCAGCGGCTGATGAGGGCGTTATATTTTAAAAGCACTAATCAGAAATCCAATTTTCAACCACAAGGTTTGGCACACGATTAAATTCACGAACATTGTTAGTGACTAGGACAGCATTAATGCTCCTAGCATGGGCCGCAATTAAAAGATCATTATTCCCAATAGGTGTACCGTCTTTTTTTAGTTGCGCTCTAATTGAGCCATAGTGCCTGCCAGCATTTTCATCTAAAGGATCTATTAGCAATCTCTGTGTAAATATTTCAAGCTGTCGCCATCGTTCTTCTTTTAAATTACTTCTTCCATTCTCTATTCCAAAGCACAGCTCCCCGTATGTAATCGAGGAAATGCAAATATCTTTAATCGCTTTAAATTTGTGCCGTAATTCATCAGAGTGATTTTTTAAAACATAAATACAAATATTGGTATCAAGCATGTACATCAATCAAAATCCCTTTCTTGTGGTTGCTCATCAAATCGTTCTTGTAAAAAGTCATCTCCAAAAGCAGGCTTAGAATCAAAGAATTCATCCCAGGTCGGCTTTTTTGCAGAAATAATAATGTTATCCCCTTGCTTTGTAATATAAACCTCGTCAGTATTAAAGCGGTATTCTTTAGGTAAACGGACAGCTTGGCTACGTCCGTTCATAAATATCTTGGCTATTTGTGCGCTCATATCGCTACCTCACTATATTGGTATATATCTAATAGTATATACCGTATGTTTGCAATATCAAGGGTAATATAAGCTTATGATATTAAAAGAAAAATATAACAAGTCGTTCGAGAGCGACGGCGCAATAAGCCGCGCCGCCCCTCAACTCGAACGTTAGAGCTAAAAAAGAGAATCATATGGCAGATGAAGATAAAAGTTTAGATATTCTTGGTATTAAGCCCGTTGCAGAATCTGTCAATACAGTTACAAAAGGTTCCGTTGATGGAGCCTCCGCTTTTTTAAGTCGTATATGTTTACCAGCAGCTGAAGAGTTCGGTTTACTATTAAAAGATAAAGTAAGTGGGTGGCGAGCAAAAAATGCAGTGGAAATTGCTAATAAAGCTCAAGTCTTATTAGAGCAGCAGGCTGGCGGCCTTACAATCAGTGCGCACCCAAGAATAATATATTCAACCATCGAAAGTGGATCTTGGGCTGAAGATGACTTCATGCAAAACTTTTGGGCTGGTCTGTTAGCGTCCTCATCCCCCTGTGTCAGGATAGTTGTCGCCTCTAAAATTAATTAGAGGAAAAATAAA
>CAYOUW010000278.1:0-1275 GCA_964407235.1 uncultured Zetaproteobacteria bacterium
TGACGTTATCATACATGGGCGATTGGGTGGGTGGTGAGTCCGGGTTGGTCATTCGGTTCAATCCCGGGATCAATGTTTCGGATTGAGTTCCATCGCCGGATTGGTAGCTTCAAGCCCATGAGTAATCCTGAAAACGATAAAGCCATGGGCAAGTTGAGACAGGGCATTGATGCTATTGACGATCAGATATTTGATTTGATTCGTCAACGGGCGGAACTGGCCGCCCGAATCGGCAGTCGCAAACAGGCTGGAGGCAACGCCCCCTTTTACGTCCCCAGCCGTGAAGCAGAGATTATCCGTCGTTTGCTGGCGAAGAATCATGGTATCATTCCGGATGCGGCCCTGCACGGCATTTTCCGTGAAATCATTGGCGCATGCCTTACCCTTGAGCAACCGCTTTCCATTGCTTATCTGGGGCCGGAAAGCACCTTCACGCACGTGGCTGCGCGCAAACAGTTCGGTTCAACGGCGCACTACATTGCCTGCAAGAATTTTGATGAGATCTTTGATGAAGTCGAATCGGGCCGCGTAACCTACGGCGTGGTGCCGGTCGAGAATGCATTCGAGGGTGCGGTTACGCATACGCTGGATTTGTTTGTTGATCACGATGTCTCCATCTGCGCCGAGGTGTTGCTTGGCATCCACCATCATCTGTTGGCATCCACCGGAAATCCGGAAGATATTTCCGTCGTGTACACCAAAGCGGAGGTGCTGGGACAATGCAGGCAATGGCTGCAATCCCACCTCCCGCATGCGCGCCTGGAAGCAACAGACTCCACAGCAGCCGCCGCCGAACATATTGGACATCAGGCGCACGCAGCGGCCATTGCCTCGCTGGAGACCGCGGAGCGCCTGGGTCTGAATGTTCTGAAGGAAAATATCGAAGACCATCACGGTAACATCACCCGTTTTCTGGTCATCGGCCAGCATGATTCCCCACCTTCGGGGAAGGACAAAACGGCACTGGTCATGTCCACGCCGGACCGACCGGGCGCCTTGCACGATTTACTTGATCCATTTCAGCAACGTGATATCGGTCTGACCCGCATCGAATCCCGTCCCTCAAAAAGGAAAATGTGGGAATATGTTTTCTTCGTGGATTTGCAGGGGCATCGGAACAATAAGAAAATAATGGCTGCACTGGATGACATTCGCATTCTGCCAGACAGTTTTCTCAAGATTCTGGGTTCTTATCCCGTGGCGGAACGATTGTAACACGGTGGATCCATGGATCTCGGGGATGGGCCAAGCGGGGAGGCTGATCGCCGCTGAGAT
>CAYOUW010000279.1:0-1267 GCA_964407235.1 uncultured Zetaproteobacteria bacterium
CACCATCCCAATACGCAACACTTCGGATTCGGCACAGGATATTGGTCTGACCATTGTAATTGTGAATACCAATCACCAGATAGTCGCTAAGGGCTATGAGAATGTAGGCACCATGCCTTCGGAAGCATACACTATGCGCTTATTCTTTCTGAACTTTGGTGCGGACTATGGTCAACCGACGCTAGACGGCTGGACATACGATGTCTATGTGGCTGGGCAGCAGGCACCTTTCGCGAGCAATTCCGTAGTCCGCGGCAGTTCCGACTAATCGTTACATCGGGGGCGTTGGTGGCCCGGTCGTATCGCCGCTGGAGTCAGTATGCTTGTGCTCATTTACGGCTACGCGCTACGGCGCTCTCCTTCGGGCGCAACGGCCAGGCGCAGATGAAAGGCTTTCAGTACTGCGCTGAGCGTAGACAGGCGCGGGTTGCCGTTGGCGGACAGTGCACGGTAAAGGGATTCGCGGGTAATGCCTGAGCGGCGCGCAAGCTCGCTCATGCCGCCCACCGCATTGGCGACGTGTCGAAGGCCGAGCGTGATAACGCACGGATCACCGCCGGCGAGCAATTCTTCCAGGTAATAGGCTATATCGGTTTCGTCGCGCAGGTGATCGGCTACATGAAAGCGCCGCGAAGCCGCCGCCTTAGACTTCGCGGGTTTTGAAGTCCTGCCAGTAGGATTTTGCCTGTGCAATGTCATGTTCCTGCTTCCTCTTGTCGCCGCCGAGCAGCAACAGTATTACTGTCGCGCCATGACGGGCGAAGTAAACGCGATAGCCCGGCCCGTAATCTATACGCAACTCCATCACACCCGTGCCGACACGCTTGCAATCGCCGAACAGGCCCGCTTCAAGCCGGGTCAGGCGCTGGGCAATCCGCGCCCGCACGCGGGCGTCGCGCAGCCTCTCGAACCATTCACTAAACGGTGCGCGGCCGTCCGGGTTTAGGTATTCGCGTACTTCCAGCATTGTAACTTAAAAGTTACACTTGAGATGGACAATGTGTCTGGCCTGAATCGGGGTTATTGTCACGCCCCGCTTCAAGTCGTCCAGATAGTCCGCCCACGCCTGCATCATGCGGCATCTTTCGTCTACCCACGATATTACTCATAAATATCGGCTGCAAGTAAACAGCTTCAGATATCTTTGGAAGTTAACTGGCTCATATGATGAGATTTTACTTTGTTTTTGCCTTTCTTGGAAGTCCTGAAATGGGGTAAATGGTGCCGGAAGGAGGAGTCGAACCCCCGACCCACGCATTACGAATGC
>CAYOUW010000280.1:0-1258 GCA_964407235.1 uncultured Zetaproteobacteria bacterium
CCTGCATTATATTCATGAATAATGCAGGTTAGAAGGTAACGACTCAGCACCCCCCGTCTTTTGCCCTCTGGCGGCGTTCCTGCGATGCTCAAATCCTCACATATGACCCATATGCTACGGATTCTGCGCTTCTCGCGCCTTGCCAGAGAACAAAATCCAGGGGGGTGCTGAGTAGTTACGTTAGAAGTTACGCAATTTTATGCGGTCTTGCGCAGCACCTCCGGCAAACTGAACGTGATCCGCTCTTCAACAATATTTAAAGTCTCCACACCCTCCGCTCCCAGGCCCTTGACGTAGTCCAACACGCCCTGCACCAAGGCTTCAGGCGCAGAGGCGCCAGCGGTAATCCCCACGCATTCAACGCCCTCAAACCAACCCGGATCAATGTCATCCGCATCATCCACAAGCCAGGCGCGCGCGCCCTCGCGTTCGGCCACCTCCCGCAAGCGATTGCTGTTGGATGAATTCTTCGAACCAATCACCAGCACCACCTCGCAATGGTTCGCCAGTTGTTTGACGGCCATCTGCCGGTTGGTCGTGGCGTAACAAATATCATTACGTTTCGGACCCTGAATACGAGGGAATCGCGCCTTCAATGCAGCCACCACATCAGCCGTATCGTCCATGGAAAGCGTTGTTTGCGTCACATAGGCCAGGTTTTCCGGATGATGGACCTGAAGATGGGATACATCATCCGGTGTTGAGACGAGCAGCACCACGCCTTCCGGCGCCTGACCCATCGTTCCCTCCACCTCAGGATGCCCCGCATGTCCAATCAGAATAACCTGATCGCCATTGCGCTCATGTCGCAGCAGTTCCATGTGCACCTTGGTCACCAGTGGGCAAGCCGCATCAATCACCCGCAGGCCGCGAGCATCCGCGAGCTGACGCACATGCTTGCTAACGCCATGAGCGGAAAAAATCACCAGCGCATCATTCGGCACATCGCTGACCGATTCGACAAATATCGCACCCTTCTTCCTTAATGCTTCAACCACAAACTTGTTATGTACAATCTCATGCCGTACATAAACGGGTGCGCCAAACATTTCCAGCGCCTGCTCAACAATGGCAATGGCGCGATCCACGCCGGCGCAAAAGCCTCTGGGTTCCGCCAACAACATCTTCATCGCTGTTATACTCCTCGACGTTATTGGAACAGAGACTATCATGTCGGACTCAAAAGGTTTACAGGAGAGCCTTTTGCAAAACTCATGAGCGGCGATCGGCTTCCCCACTTTGGCCCATTTCCGAGCTG
>CAYOUW010000281.1:0-1252 GCA_964407235.1 uncultured Zetaproteobacteria bacterium
AATCCATCGCGCCAAAACCCTTCACCAGCAAGGGAAACAAAGAGCATAAGAAGTACCCCTATCTATTGGGAAATATGGATATTACCGAGCCTAATCAAGCATGGTGCACCGACATTACCTACATCCGCATGCCTGGCGGTTTTGTCTATCTGACCGCTGTGATGGATTGGTATAGCCGCTTCGTATTATCGTGGGAAATATCGATCACCATGGAGGATGATTTTTGCATTAACGCAGTAGAGAGCGCCATCCGTCGCCACGGCAAACCCTTGCGGTTAAAACGACTTCCCGAATTCTTGGATGCAATGCTTTCTCCGTCACTACATCCACCTTGCGTTCCCTGTTATAACTCAAAAAAGGATTTCAACTCCTTAATGCGGGCTAATATCTTCAAGCCTTTCTCCCAGGCGGATCAATTCTCTGCCGTATTCCCCCAAAAGAAGATCAAACATCTCCTTTATCTTTTCAGGAATGTAATCATGCACAATGCGGTTGCGCACATCGCGCATCTCCACCCACAACACAGCCGACTGAATCAAACCGTATTTCTCCATACGATGCAATAAATCCCTGAATGTGTCAGGAGCCACTGCTTCCTGATAAAGCTCATAACTTCTGAAAAACCTGATACTGACTTCAACAACTCTGACAAACCGGTCAGCCAATGCATCATACGGCTCCAGTTCGTCCGGCGTATATTTCCTTGTAGCATCGTAGGGCGGCAGCTTTCTGACCGATGCATGGACCAGCGCGATGGCCGCCAGGCATTTCTCTCTGGACGAGCGAACCAGCACATCATAATCGTTCAATGGATGCGCCGCAGATTCAAGGAACTGATAAATGCTTGTTGCGCCGCTGTTATCTTATTCGGATTTACGACAAGAACGTCAATCTTCTCTTCACATTCAAGAAAGAAATCTCTGGCTATTCTCCGTGACAATTCAAAGGCAGGTTCACGGGAATAGACCAAAATATCAATATCTCCGCCTCTGGCATTGTCATCCGTACGCGAGCCGAATAAATGCACGGATGCCACGCCTTGAATGGCCTTAAAAAGGGCTTTCTTTTCCTGTTCATCCAGTCGCATAGCAAAACATTAACCGATCATCTGCAAACAGGCGACAAAGTTTTTAGAAATCAATGGGGAGACTCGATTAATCATATTTTGCTTCAGTTGGAATTGGACAAATATAGTGAACCCCAAATTCAGGACAGGTTCTTAAGGTAGATTCAAGGGTATTGTTTCTCTCCA
>CAYOUW010000282.1:0-1250 GCA_964407235.1 uncultured Zetaproteobacteria bacterium
TAGGTTACAAAGAGGGTGTCGGCGAATAAAGGATTGGATCAAAGCGCATCGTCATTTACCGGGAAAAGAGTTTATCAAAGGGTTAAACCGGCGGCTCAGGGGACACTACCACTACTATGGATTAAGAGGAAACCTAGACGGACTCAATAAATTCTACCACTGGGCGATTAAATGTTCATTTAAATGGCTAAATCGCAGAGGGGGAAAGAAAAAGAGTTTCACCTGGTCGTCTTTTAATCGAGCACTTGAAAGAGTAGGGATAGCGGTACCGAAAGTAACACAAAAGCAGCGACAGCATAGGGTGTATGCATAATGAATTTGTTCGGCGCGACAGCGAGTATGACCGAGGAACCGGATGCGAGAAAACCGCATGTCCGGGTCTGTGCGGGGGGCTTCTGGTAACAGAGGCTCCTACCGTGAGATAACTTAAGGGCGCAGGTAGCGGGGTGTTTAAATTAAAAATTAGGACCTTCCGCAAAAAAATAGTTTTTACTAAACCAATGTAAGAATCGTCGCAATGATTGCAGCGAAACAGCAGCAGTTCCCGCTAGAAACAGAAACCCAATAAATATAGAGGATTCAGACGTATACAAAAAAAACTTTTCGTAAACTTTCTCCAATTTTCAGTATGATAGAAAGCTATTCTAAAGCTGAAGATAAAAAACCATGGCTCATCTTCCTTTTCAAAAAGCATTAAGTGCTTCCGGTCTATTAAATACCGTTCGCCAATGTTTTGATCAAATTGACGACAATGTAGCAAGTCGCAGGATTCATCTTTCTGATTGCCTGATGTCAGGACTCGCCCTATTTGGCCTGAAATACCCCTCATTACTTCAATTTGACAAAAATAAAAACGAAGAACTCGTTAAAGCAAATCTCCAAACACTCTATGGGATTGATCAGGCCCCTTCGGATACCTATTTGCGTGAACGACTCGACGAAGTCGATCCAAAAGAGTTACGAAAAACCTTTACCCGGCTTTTTTCTCAGCTTCAACGAGGAAAAGGACTGGAAGATATGAGCTATTTGGACGGCCATTATCTGCTCTCACTGGATGGCACGGGTTATTTTTCTTCATCAACCATTCATTGTAAGCAATGCTGTGAAAAACATCACCGGGATGGGCGAACGACTTACTATCACCAAATACTCGGCGCGGTTTTAGTTCATCCCGATCGATCAGAAGTCTTTCCTTTTGCGCCAGAACCCATTCTTAAACAAGACGGAGCAAAAAAGAATGATTGTGAACG
>CAYOUW010000283.1:0-1248 GCA_964407235.1 uncultured Zetaproteobacteria bacterium
ATCCCCTTTCCGGATGCGCGGGCGGGTCAGGAGGGTCACGGGCCCCATGCTGGAAGCGGGGGGGCTGGATGTAGAGGTTGGCAGGGCATGCCGTATTTTCATGTCCGGGAATACATTCATTGATGCGGAGGTGGTCGGTTTTCGTGACGATGACAGTCTGATCATGCCAGCCGGATCAACGCGGGGCATTGCCCCTGGCAGTCCGGTGCAGGCGATGGATGGGCCTCCCTCCATTGGCATCTCCGACGCCCTGCCAGGGCGCGTGCTGGATGCGTGCGGCAGACCGCTGGACGGAAAAGCCCTCCCTCCCGCACAGAACACATACCCGATCCTGCGTCGGCCGCCCAACCCAATGAATCGTCATCTTATTGACGAACCCATGCAGTCGGGTGTTCGCATCATTGACGCATGTCTGACCATGGGAAAGGGTCAGCGGATGGGGCTGTTTGCCGGCCCTGGCGCGGGAAAGAGCACCTTGCTCGGTATGATCGCAAGGGAAACGGATGCCGACATTATCGTGATCGCGCTGGTGGGTGAGCGGGGACGCGAATTACGGGAATTTCTGGATCATACCCTGGGTCCGGATTCTCTGGCCCGGTGTGTTGTCGTCGTCGCGACATCCGATATGCCGCCATTATTGCGTGTGCGCGCCGCACTCACCGCCATGACCATCGCCGAGGTGTTTCGGGATCAGGGAAAACACGTTCTTTTGCTGATGGACAGTCTCACCCGTTTTCTTCAGGCCCAGCGGGAGATCGGGCTTATGCTCGGGGAGCCGCCCACCAGCAAGGGTTATACGCCGTCCTGCTTTTCCATGTTGGCGGAACTGGTCGAACGGGCCGGGCCGGGCGATGGCCGCGGCGATATCAGTGGTGTTTACGCCGTACTCGTGGAGGGCAGTGAGTTGGCCGACGATCCCGTTGCCGACGCAGCCCAGGCGGTGCTGGATGGCCATATCGTCCTGTCTAGGCGCATGGCTGAACGCGGTCACTTTCCGGCCATCGACCTGTTGCGCAGCGTTAGCAGACTGGCAACGAATCTCGTCTCGTCCGATGTTCAAAAAGCGGCACAAAGCTTGCGTGAGGATCTTGCCTTGTACGAAAGAATGGAGGATATGATTCACATGGGTGCGTATGAAAAAGGTAGCAATGCCGAACTGGACCGGGTCATCGGAAAACTTTCCGCCATCAACGCATTTCGTTATCAGGATGCCCGCTGCTTCGCGTCCATCCACGAATCACAAGACGC
>CAYOUW010000284.1:0-1244 GCA_964407235.1 uncultured Zetaproteobacteria bacterium
TTCCCCTTGCGGATCTTGGCCTGATACAGCGCCTGATAGGCCAAGCGTAGCAACGTTCCGGGTGTCTCGCCTCCCTCAGTCAGCGGGTATAGCGCCAACCCCAGGCTGGCCCGAAGCCGAACCTGCTCGTCGGCAACCTCAATCGGGACCTCGACTACCTGGCGCAGCTGCTCAAGCGTCGACTCAATCGCCTCGGGTGCCGGCAGATCCTCAAGCAAAATCACAAACTCATCACCCCCCACTCGGGCCACGGTGTTCGCCCCAGGCAAACTTTTCCGTAACCGCTCCCCCAGTCGCTTGAGCGCCTTATCCCCGATATCATACCCACGACGATCATTGAGCAGTTTAAAATCGTCTAAATCAAGCAATCCAACTGCCAGCAGTGTCCCCTGCCGCTTCGCCGTCGATAACGCCCGCTCCAGCCGCACCTCCAGCCCCCGCCGATTGGCTAACCCTGTCAGCAGATCGGTATGCGCAAGACGTTCCAGTTGGTGACGGTCCTCCAGGTGCTGGAGCGTAAGCCCCAGGGTGGCGGACAGGTGGTGCAGCAGATCGGGCCAGGGCGGCGTGGAAAAGATATCCGGCCGGCGACTGTAAACCGCTGCCGTCGCTACAACACCTGTAGGACCACAAAGCGGTACCGCCGCCGAGGAGCGCCAGCCGGCCCGGGCACGGGGTTCATCCCAAGGGGTGGGAGTTCCGTGTTGGGTCCAGTCGGCCATGATTTGTATTTTGCCGCTGCGCCAGGCACGACTACTGGGCCCCTGGCCCTCGGGGCTGGCATCAATCCGCACCGTGATGGCATCGAGGTATTCCGCCATGCCTTTACCGGACCGGGCTTCGATGAGCAGTTTTTTGTTTTCGTCAGGATGTCCCACCCAGGCACCATCCGCACCGGCGAAGAGTGCCCAATCGACCAGTATTTGGGCGAGGCTTGCGCGATCCGTCACCTTGGCCAGTCGGCGGTCGAGGTCGAGGATCAATTCTGCAAGCCTGGACATATGAGTATGTTTGTTTAGGCAATTCCTTGCATGCTAAGATAAATACACACCAAATAGCAAGGGGTTTTCGCCCGGATGTTAGCGCGAAGCAGTAATGTCCCCTTGCTGAGATGTCCGTTAACCCCGGGTTAACTCATTTCTGAATTGTCTTGACAGTCTTGTGCTGAGTATAAGAAAAATCCTACACAGTATTCCGGAAATCCAGACAGGATCACGCCCACTCGAAACGATTCGCGTCGCGGT
>CAYOUW010000285.1:0-1235 GCA_964407235.1 uncultured Zetaproteobacteria bacterium
CCGGATAGGATTGGGTTCCTGAAGATGTCGTGCCAACCCGTACTTCGACCCCGAGATAGTCGCCGATATCCGCACCGAACTTGCCATAACCGCCAAATACCGTGTTCTTCTGGGTAATGACGCCAGGATCCTTGACTTCCAACCCGAACGCACCGATACCGATTCCCGCATAGGGTTTTATATCGAAATTACCGCCCGTGCCGGACCGGGTGTTGCCATAAAGATCCTGAGCCTGCACGACAGTCGCCGGAATCACGGCAAGGCACAACACCGCCAGTGTGATATGTAAATATTTTCGCATCATTTCTTCCTCCGTCCTTTTGAGTTTTGAAAAGAGGCTCCATGATAGCGGGGGGGGGGGGGTCAACTCCGGCGATTGAGAGCTGGATCTTCGACATAAGGAATGACCCCATTTTCCTTTCTTTTAGCGATTGCGTATGAGATATTCAAACACGGCCAGGAGTCAGGCTATGGACTGAAGGCGTCGATTATTCTCTTGAAGCCTTTTCATCATGGCCGGAAACACCGAAGCGGCGAGCCAGTTCGTTCAGGATATCATCCGGTGACAAACTCTTTTCAGTCAGCATCACCATGGTGTGAAACCACAGGTCGGCGGTTTCGTGGATAATCTGAGCGCGGTCGCCGTTCTTGGCGGCGATGATGGTTTCGGTGGCTTCCTCACCGATCTTTTCCAGTATCTTGTCCGGTTTGGCATACAGCGATGCAACATAAGAGGTTTCCGGCGATGCATTTTTCCGTGCTTCCAGAATCTGCGCCAACTCCTTGAGAATATCGTTCACTTCACAGGATCCTTAATGATGATCCAGGCATCATTCTGTCGCTGGTTGTAGAAGCAGGATTCGCGGTTCGTGTGGCAGGCAGGGCCGACCTGATCGACCTTGAGTAGCAGCGTATCCCCGTCGCAATCCAGATACATATCCACGACCTTCTGCGTATGGCCGCTGGTCTCGCCTTTCTTCCACTGACATTTGCGTGAACGGGACCAGTAGTGGGCGAAGCCCGTCGCCAGCGTTTGCTCAAAGGCTTCCCGGTTCATCCATGCCATCATCAGCACACGTCCGGAGGATGCATCCTGGGCGATGGCCGGGATCAGTCCACGGGTATCGAATCCAAGATCGTCGATCAGGCTCATGTCAGCCTTGCCAGCGCACGATCGGCGGCGGCGATCGTGGCGTCAATGTCTTCATCGGTATGAGCGGCGGAAACAAAGGCCG
>CAYOUW010000286.1:0-1234 GCA_964407235.1 uncultured Zetaproteobacteria bacterium
ACCGGGACGATGCCTGAGCGCGAACGCCAACCGGATGTGACCGCGAACTGGGCCGAGTTTCGCGGTATCGGCCCGCGGCTCGCCGAACGCTTGTCGAAGCTCGGCATCGACCGACCCCAGGCACTGCTGACGCATCTGCCCCTGCGTTACGAGGATCGGACACGGGTAACGGCGATGGGCGCGCTACAGCCCGGCATGAATGTGCTGGTGGTGGGCGAGGTGCTGGTGGCCGAGTGTGTGCGTACCCGGCGCGCGATGGTGGTGGTGCGGCTCGGCGATGGCACCGGTTATGTGACGCTGCGTTTCTTTCATTTTCATCGACGCCTGCTCCAGAGTTTCGGGCGCGGCAGCCGCTTTGCCTGTTTCGGCGAGGTGCGCGTGGGGCAGAGTGGATTGGAAATGGTGCATCCGAACGTGCGACGTCTCGGTGGTGACGATACCCCGCCGGTGGAATCGCGATTGACGCCGGTCTATCCGACGGTGAACGGGTTGGGACAGGCGAGTCTGCGCCGCGCCGTCGGGCAGGCGCTGGCCGACTTGAGGGAAGGTCGTTTGGCAGCCTATGACATGGCGCCGATGCGCACTGCATGGCCCGCACTTGCGGCTGCCTTCGAGGCGATTCATTATCCGCGCCCGCAACAGGGAACGCGCGCGCCCGGACATTTGGCCCGTGAACGCCTGGCCGGCGATGAACTGCTTGCACATTTCCTGGTGCTGCGCCGGTTGCGCGAACAGGATCGTCATGGCAAGGCGCCCGTGCTGACTACCGGGCGCGCCCGGGCCCAGGCACTGCATGACAGTCTGCCGTTCGAATTGACCGCGGGGCAGACCCGGGTAGCGGGGGAAATCGAAGCCGATCTCGATGCGGCGCGGCCCATGCGGCGCCTGCTACAGGGCGATGTCGGCAGCGGCAAGACGGTGTTGGCGGCGCTTGCCGCTGCGCGGGCCGTGGGTGCGGGTTGGCAGGCCGTGTTCATGGCGCCCACGGCCCTGCTTGCCGAGCAGCACACGCGCACCCTGGGCGCGTGGTTCGAGGCTATCGGCATACCTGTGGGTTTGGTGAGCGCGGGTACCCCGGCGTCCGAGCGGCGGCGGTGGATCCAACGGGCCGCCACCGGCGAGCCACTGGTGCTGGTGGGTACGCACGCACTGATTACCGGCGAGGCGCCGTTGCCGCGTCTTGCACTGACGGTGGTCGACGAACAGCATCGCTTCGGGGTCGAACAGCGTCTCG
>CAYOUW010000287.1:0-1213 GCA_964407235.1 uncultured Zetaproteobacteria bacterium
GTTAGCTTTTTTGTTTAGTGTCGATAACTTCAATATTTACTCCACCCATGTTTTTCTTTAATTCCTCAATAACAAGATCAACACGCTTTTCTATGAATTGGTCTAGTGCATCCGAGGGCATGCTTTCCAACCTTGACCATTGCAACAACTCTATTGGTAGTACATGGGTTTCTATGGCTGTTTCAAACTCTGGATTAGAATCATAATCTTGAATGTAATTTAGCGGGTTTTTGTCACTGATTTCAAGGTTAGTTATCTGTGTAAGATACGCAATATTCATTAGGCTATTGTTATTTAGCTCATTTGATCCTGGGTTTTGAGATATGTAATTTGTCGGAAATATATGGTGTAAATTTGGTTTGTCTGTTGAAAAGAAAAAATTATCCACAATTACATTTCTATCTATGTATTTCCAATCTTTCGGCTGTTTGCTTGCATACAAAGAAAGTATTGCTCTCGATAGGCGACCCTTGGAGCTGTACGAGGAATTTCTTAAAGTTTCTTTATCAATCAGAAAGCGGGGAAAGGTATATTCGCCTGTGGTTTTTTGACTATCAAGAAATTCAATATGTGAGTTCACATCTCCAGTATTACTGAGTAAGTCATCATTATGGAAGCTATGAAACCAGAAATATTTTTTTAGAAAGCTATAATCTGGATTGTCGTTATTAAAAAAATAGGCAGCGATGGTTAGGTAAAAGTACCTATAAGGAATAAGTTGAGGACCTTTTATATTTAATGTGTTTTCAAAAAAATCAAAGGTCTTGTTTATTGCTTTTTTTGCAGGCTCCCATATCTGTTCAATCTGTTCTGTTTTAATATCATTTAGATAGCGTGGAGTTATATTCCATATACCTGATTTTTCGATATTCTCTCTGATTAAGATAGCAATAATTTGAAGATAGTCGAAATCACTAATTTGCAAGAAATTGCTGTTATTTAATTTTCTGAAACTAGAAATATATTCTCTCAAATAAAACCCTTGTTCTTCACTAGATTCAGGTCTGAATGTTTTAGCAACAACAATATCAAATATATCTAATGGTTTGCCGGCTTGGTTGATCCGCTCAAATATTTGGCAAACCTCTGAAACCTTAATGCCCTTTAGTTCAATAAATGATAGGCGATAATTATCAAGAACCTGCTTGAGTCTCCTTAATTGTTCTCTGATTGGATGATCATATTCTTTATAATCATCGTATGTGCTTTCAAC
>CAYOUW010000288.1:0-1210 GCA_964407235.1 uncultured Zetaproteobacteria bacterium
TACTCACTTCCCAAGCTAAGAAATCACCCACTGTTTTTTTGAAATCTTGCAGTGTGGGTTTAGTGTCTATGATTTGGTGCTGGTCGAAGTTCCAGTCCGAACCAGACTTGGTGATGAAGTCTTCAATATAGATTTGGTCTAAATCCCATGCTGCTTCAATTTGTGCTTTATTCCCTGCCTTGTATATTTTAATCATATCGGCATATCGCAGGGTTGGATGGTCAATTTCTTGTATTTTACGGCTCGTCCGCTTATAGCCGTCATTTCTGAAATCTATAAACTTCACTGTTGTATCGAAATCATGGGGTTTATGCGTTTCAAAAATATAAATACTGGTTTGAACCCCTGCCATGGGTTGGAACAAGTCCATTGGCATCTTGATACTGGCAAGTAAGGTATGTTTCTTTAACAATGTTTTATTTGTTTTTGTCGCTTTTCCCGAACCTGCTGAGTCTTGGATGATGATTGCACCAAGTCCGCTTGGCTGCATCTTGTCTAAACCAAAAGCAATAAATGGCATGCCGTTTTCAGGATAACTGAATGGAGGGTTGAGTAGTAATCTATCCGCCTTAAAATCGTCATATATATATTCAGGCGTTTTGAAGGTGTTACCTTTTTCAATATTAGAGCTGCCATCACCTCTTAAAATCATATTAGTTGCTGCAAGCGTGAACATCTCTGCATTCAGTTCAATGCCCATCAATTGTTCTTTTTTGAACTTCTCAATTTTTCTTTCAGACATAGATGTTTTCCTGCCATAAGTTCTTTCTGCATCTTCAATCATTATTTCCATTGCAGAAATCAAGAACCCTGCTGAACCTGTCGCTAAGTCCATCACACGACTATCTTTATTGACGCTTAGTATGGTTGCCATCATTTTAGTGATATAGGGTGGTGTCAGCACAATACCAATTTCTTTACCATCGCCTAGCGCATATTTTAGAAATTCTGAATACATTTCTCCCATGATGTCGATATGCCCTGCCATGGCGTCAATAGACAAGAAAATATTGTGATAAATGAAAGTGAAAATTTGTTTATTGCTGCTGGCATCGCTGCTAATAATCTTGGATACTTGTTTTTCAAGCTCCGTGACTTCATCACGTTGTTTATCTTTTGAAATTTCAGAAAAACTGGATAACATCAGGCTTTGTTTATCGACTGGAATATTACGAGCGGTTAAAAACTCATTTATTTGCTCGACAATCTG
>CAYOUW010000289.1:0-1184 GCA_964407235.1 uncultured Zetaproteobacteria bacterium
GGCCCCTCGCTATTTCAAGTGGGTAGCTCAAACCTCAGTTTTGCACCAATCAGGTAGGCCATCGCAATAAAGTTTCGATGAGCTCTGTAACCCCGTCCCAATGCCGCTTAACGGTTCTCGCTGCCTCAATCATCGGCTCAAGACGACTATGGGTGGCCCAGTAATACCAGCGCTTAAGGTAGGCCTCCCCCGATTCACGGTCTGGCAAGCTATAAAACGCCTGAAAATTGAGCTTGATCCGATAAGCACGTGAGGTCTTCAGATTCATTTTGCTCAGCTCATCAAACCTGGCTTCCTGCTTCCCAGTCAGATTCACTCTATTCTTCAGCCATAGGTAGCGTGTGCTCTTCAGGATTTCGTTATCTTTGACCTCTTGACGTCGAACCTCATCAACGCCTTCATTGAGCAGCTTTACCACATGAAACTTGTCAAAGGTAATCTCTGCATCCGGGAGTTCCTGCGTGACGCCACTGATGAAAGCCGGGGACATGTCACAGCTCACCTGAGTAATCTTTCCTGCACATCCGTGAACCTCCAGATCCTCTCTAAACGCGGCTACAGTCGCTTTACCCTTACCTTCTGTAGCAAACAAGAGGCGATGCTTATCCCTATCGCAGAACAGCGTAATGTACTGATGTCCAGCTTGCTGGATGTCTCATCCATGCCAACGCGCGTCACTTTACTGAAGTCAACTTTACGCCTGGCTTTATCGATGTGGTGATGCAGCATCCGCCAGAGCCGTGTGTCGTGCTCTCCAACCAGTTCTGCAACCTTTGCGACGGGTATCTCTTTGCAAAGCATTAATAACAGCGATTCGAATAACAGCGTGAAGCCACTTCCTGACCGGGCCCAGGGAACCTCTATCCGCTTCGTGCCACACCCTTTTGAACAGGCAATACGGGGAACTCCGGCTTCAAGATAGGCTTCAATACTGAAAGAAGTTCAGGTGTCTCCAGCTTTTGCTTGCGCTGTCATAAGCCTTTGATGGTGTTCCACAGACAGGACAAGGGAAGAGGCCTCCGGCTTCGAAGTCTATGTTGATATCCAGCCTTTTCTTGTCCGCCGAGAAATCCAGCCCGGAAACGTACCATGGGCTACTCAATCCTGATGCCGCCGCAAATAGCTCAGCCTCTATCATTTTGCTTTCCGCCTCGGCTAGAACTTATGCCTCATTTTAACTCTAT
>CAYOUW010000290.1:0-1183 GCA_964407235.1 uncultured Zetaproteobacteria bacterium
TTTTGCAAACCTGTTCCGCAACAATATACTTGGATTTATCGGTTTATTTTTTCTCGCGTTAAAACAGCTTTGGAAACTGAAAAAGTAACAAGCAAAAGAAACCCCCTGAGGCAAAACATCGTGTTGCTGTGAAGTATAGTATTTGGCGCAAAATATTCATCGTTATCCAAAAAACCATTTAATCTTTATCATCATGAAAAAAACTTTTATTCAAACAATTATCCTTCTTTCCGTATTTTTTATGAGCGGATGTGCTGCCTCTTATAAAGCCATTAACCCGACACAGCTTTATTATACGGCACACAGCTCAAGAGATAACATTCAAATTTCTTATAAGTATAACGTGTTGCAGGACAAAGGAAATAAAAAAATCGCAAAAAAAGCACTGCGAAAAGGAATACAGGTGGTAGCCATAAAGTTGACGAATAACACGGACAAAACGATTAATGTAAGAAAAGATCTCAATTTTTATGCCGGTGATAATCCAGTATATCCCATGGTGCCTGTGGATATAAAAAACAAACTCAGACAAATTGTTCCTGCCTACCTGCCTTATCTGTTTCTTACTTTTACCACAGCAATTTTCTCCAATGGTTATTCGAGTGTTTCGGTTCCTGTGGGAGTAGTCCTTGGACCGGGACTTACAGCCGGAAATATGGCGGTTGCCGCAACAGCCAATAAAAGGCTTTTGAGAGAACTTAATGATTTCAATATTCTGGACAGGAATATCAGGCCCGGAGAAACGGTTTACGGAATTATTGGTATTCGGAACTCCGGCTATGGCCCGATTTCAGCCCGGTTGAAAAGTGAAAGATAGGCTATGCACTTCAAAGAAAAACTGGTCCGCGGGAAACTCATCAAACGTTACAAGCGCTTTCTCGCAGATGTGGAACTGGATGATGGAACAGTAGTCACGGCACATTGTACCAACTCCGGCACTATGAAAACCTGTCTCGAAACAGGAGCGCCGGTTTACCTTACTCCGGTGGACGATCCCAAACGAAAAACAAAGTTTACCTGGGAAATGATATACATGAACGGAGGCTGGATTGGTATCAACACTTCTGTACCGAACCTACTGGCTTACGAAGCCATTCGAGATGGAAAAATTGAAGGATTGTCGGGTTACACTTTTGTAAAAAGAGAAGTAACCTTCGGCGACAGCCGTTTTGATATTTATGCT
>CAYOUW010000291.1:0-1181 GCA_964407235.1 uncultured Zetaproteobacteria bacterium
CCTTGCTGGTATTAAACCAATCATTTTATTTTCTATTAGTATTTTTTTATAATATCTTTTTTCGCACTCAGTGATTAAATCATATAATTGGTAAGCTGTATTCCTAATGACATTGCAAAGTGCGTATTTCTCAAATCTTGGAAAGTGATTTAAGTATATATTCAACAACTTAATCATTTCCATATATTTACGATTCAATATTGATTCATCGTGAATTGACATATTTATTTATGCGTTTGCTATCACAAACACTACACAATTACAGAGGCACGGCCGCCAACACTACCGTGCGAATTAGTCGAAGAATTATCCAAATCGAGTGCAGAAACGCCCGCACCAGAAGAAGCGGCCCAAACGCCACCACGAATGCACGCTAAATTAGCTATTAAGTTTCTATAAAAAGCATCATTTCCAAATAAAGTAGTCCCTGAAGCGGATACTCCTATTGCTTGTGGTATTCCTGAACAAGTTTCTCTATATATTGCTGTAGTTCTATCTGTACTCATTCCAAATACTTGGCTTGCTGCATTCCCAAAATACACAGTGTCAGGAGTAGTTGGAATGATACCTGTTAAATCAAGTGTATCATATAAAGTCAAATCATAAGCCCCAGTTCCAACTGTAGTGCTTGCATCGATTAAATTTGCTATGGATACTGATTCTTTCAATATCTTAAAAGTAGCTGGTGTTGGTGAACTTGCAATTTGTATAATTCCAGAAGCAACTTCCCACATATTCCCATTTAAGTCTGCTACTCCACACAATTGTCCATTGTGTGTTGTTTTAGCAAAAGGAACTCCACTACCTGTTAAAGCACAATTAGAATAACCACTACTTGTGAAAGTAACAGATGCATCATTTACATCTGCCAACGCATTGTTGTTATTCCCTTTCGGAAGATAAGGAGCAACATCCACATAAGCACAAGTTGACAGTATATTCGCTTGTGATTGAGCTTGTGCTATTAGTGCAAGGGCATCATCCATAAACATAGTCGGTTCAGAGTAATCAGAGCCTCTTGTTTTTACAGCGTTATATATTCCTCCAAGATTATTTGGAGGAGCGTTGTTTAATAATGATATAGGATTGTGCGCTGAGTTTGTCGAACAAGGGTCAATGCCTTGAACGGATGAGAAAATTCCATTTACATTTCCACAACCATATTTGTCATAGAAAAAGCC
>CAYOUW010000292.1:0-1178 GCA_964407235.1 uncultured Zetaproteobacteria bacterium
AAGGGATACGATACCCTGATTGGCGAGCGCGGCGTCATTCTCTCCGGTGGCCAGCGGCAACGGCTATCGCTGGCGCGCGCACTGTTAAAGGATGCGCCGATCCTGATACTCGATGAAGCCACCAGCAGTCTGGACACTGAATCCGAACGCCTGGTGCAGCAGGCTATCGACAGATTGATGCAGGGACGTACGGTGGTTGTCATTGCGCATCGCCTCTCCACCGTTCGGCATGCCGACCATATTGTGGTGCTGGATGACGGAAAGATCGTTCAGACGGGAACGCACAGTGAATTGCTGGAGCAGGGCGGATTGTACGCTGAATTGTATCATATGCAGTTTGAAGCGCAGTCAGAATATCTTCTGAACGGGGTAGGAAGGTGCTGAATCGTTTTATCGCTTGGATTATTCCTCATTTGATCCATGTGCTCTATTTTTTTCTTTCCAGATCCATTCGCTGGGAGTATGTCGGCCAACGATTTATTCCGGATCAATCCCGGCGGTTTCTTCTGGGTTTCTGGCATGCCCGGATGTTGATGATGCCCTATGGTTTTCGAGGGTGGCAGGGTTACATGCTGATTTCTGAGCACCGGGACGGCGGTTTTATCGCGGATACCATGCACCTGATTGGCATCAGGACAGTACGCGGTTCATCAAAACATGGCGGCGCGAGGGCATTGTTGTGGATGATCCGCAAGGTCAGAAAGGAACACTGTGACCTGGGTATCACGCCGGATGGCCCGAAAGGACCGCGTGAGAAAGTCCAGCCCGGAACGGTGCAACTGGCGATCAAAACGGGGTTGCCGATTTTACCGGTATGTTATGCTACCAACCGTCAGTGGCGCATTCGCTCGTGGGATCGATTTTATATTCCGAAACCCTTTTCCAGAGGTGTTTTTGTATTCGGCAATCCGGTGTCTGTTTCTGACAAGGATGACATGAATGAAGCGCTGGAGCGCGTACAGCACGGCATGGATGCCGCGCAGGATGCTGCCGACTGCTACTTCGATTGAGGATTTGAGGCAATCCACGCCCCTTCCAGCAACCCGGCATCCACGACAATCAATTGATCATAATTCCAGCGTGTCAGCACCGTTTCGATAATGGCGAGGCCTGCCACCATTAAATCAGCGCGTCCTTTTTCGATGGCGCGTATAGCCTGTCGCTGAACAAGGGTCAGA
>CAYOUW010000293.1:0-1174 GCA_964407235.1 uncultured Zetaproteobacteria bacterium
ACTTTTACAGAAGACATGCTGCACTAACATGGAATCTGATGGGCTAAAAGCGCTGATTCATGCAAAGGCGTTGGAACAACATGGCTTTGAACTGTGCCGCTTTGCCCAGCCGCGCAAGGCTGGGGTCTAGGGTTGAAGGATTTTCTGTTGTTTTCGTACAACCTCGCCTACAGTGGTAAAGTGAAGACGGAAGCGTTTTCCAATGTCCGCATAGCTGTATTCGCCTGTGGCGTAGGCTGCCGAAATCGCCTCATTGCGATTGGGATAATTCTGTTTAATCGTTGATAGTGGCGGCACGGGAAGACGAATTTGTATACCTGGGACGTTTTGATCCGGCACACCTTCCCTGAATGCGCCTGCCTCAATCCTAGACCTGTTTTACGCCGATCTCATGAATAATCCGGGTCACGCGTTGCCGTGAAGCAGTTTCTCGGCTTCCTCGTGGTTGACATGCCGAATATCATACCCCTGGATGTTATAGATTACCATTTCAGCGATGTTCGTGGCATGGTCGGCAATACGCTCCAGATTCCTGACTGCATTGGACAGCATGATGGAAGAATTGATGCTGTTCGGGTTTTTCAGCATGCGGGCAATCATCTCGCCACCTATATCCTTGTATAGTTTATCCACTTCTTTATCTTTCTCAATGACGGACATGGCCAGATGAATGTCTCCGCGAGACAGCGCGTCCAGTGAGCGATTAACCTGCTGTTGCACCTGATCGCCCATACATTCCAGGTTGGAAAAATCAGCAGGCGGAGAATCCATTGTCCGTATGGCATCCCCGGACAGATCGGCTGCCAGATCACCCATGCGTTCCAGGTCCGTTACTACCTTGATAATGGTGATAATAAAGCGGAGATCATTGGCGGCGGGCTGTCGACGTACAAGAATGCCGCGCGTGATATTATCGCACTGGATCTCCAGAGCGTTAATAGCCACATCCCGACGGATGGTCTTACGGGCAAGCTTTTCATCCTGTTCCAGCATGCTTTTGACTGCGTTTCCAATGGCGCGTTCCACCAGCCCGCCCATGGACAGGACGCGCTCCTTAAGCTGGGTCAGCTCATCATCGAAACGTCTCAAGGTGTGTACATTCATAAAGCGATGATGAATCAAAGCGTGATGGATGTCAATAAATCTCTGTTAAATTAAAAAGTTATATTCGATT
>CAYOUW010000294.1:0-1171 GCA_964407235.1 uncultured Zetaproteobacteria bacterium
GCGGCTATCCCATCCAGAACAAATTTCCGGTAATGCGTGATAGCCTCACGAACCGCACCACCAAACAAGGATTGCACAGCAGCAACAGATAGCCATGATCCCCGAATCGGAGCCTCACACGTTGCGATATAACTGCTCCGGATCCAATCCCCCGGAGCGGCAACCATCCTTGCCCTCCTGGCTGCTGTCGAAGTGGAACTGGAAGATGGATTCGAAGAAATGCAGGGGCTTTTCAGCGTTTGAATCAGAATGCCGTTCAGGCTGACCAATAGCCTGCTGTTCATTTGATGTTTATCGCGGAGCGCCTTGAATCCGGCAGACATCTCTTCCCTCGTTTCCTTCAGATCGCACTTTATTTCCTTCACTTCCTCCCTCGTTTCCTTCAGATCCTCGTGCACGTTATCAATGTTGGCGTCCAACCGATGCTCTACGCCTTCAATCTTATGATTCAATTCATCATGAGAAAACTTGATCAAGTCCATCGCCGGACGGTGGTCTTTTCCGGCTTCCTTATGGAAACGCCCGATCTTCCCGTCCAGCGCGCCATGCCCTTCCGCAACGGTTTTCACCTCATGAAGAATCTGCTCAAGCACCACTTCAAAATGCCTTTGTTCGCTTTCAGTCATATGCATTCTCCTCCGCGCTTCGGCGGTGAATCATTTGACGGTATCGCCCCTGGTCTTTTCGTCTTTCGTATCGTTGCCGCTCGCCCAGCCCAACTGCTCCCGGAAGGCGCGGGTCAGGTATTCGGCATCGTTCAGGCCGCTGATGATGTGCGGCGTGATCAGCACGATCAGCTCCGTGGCGCGATCGGTGATGGAATCGTTGGAAAACAGATGCCCGAGGATCGGAATGTCGCCCAGAATCGGCACCTTGGTGCGGCTGATGGTCTTGTTGTGGCTGATCAGGCCGCCGATGAGTACGGACTGGCCGCTCTTGGCCACCATCGTGGTGTCTACGCTGCGCTTGGAAATCGGCGGCGTGTTGTTTGTGGAAGCTCCCGCCGTGCTGACCTCCTGATGCAATTTGAGCTGCACCACGCCGCCTTCGTTGATGGTGGGCGTCACCTCCAGAATCACGCCGGTATCCACATAGCTGAAGCTGCGCAGCAGCCCCGTGCTGGAGCCGGTGGTCGCGATTGCGTTGCCCACTTCCTGGGAGAGAATGGCGA
>CAYOUW010000295.1:0-1153 GCA_964407235.1 uncultured Zetaproteobacteria bacterium
TGCAAAACATCACGATGCGGTTTGCCCGCCTGGCGAAGGCGAACAGGGTGGCATGGGGTGCAATACAAAAAAAGTATGGTTAAAACATAGCCATCTGGACTCATAGCACAACCTCAGATAGGATTCGGATCCATGAACTGGCCATTAAAAATACAAGGGCGATTTTTAACTGAGGTCGATGTCAATGATGTTCGGATGCTTCTTCAAAAGCACCCATCCTGGCATCGAACTCGGCTATCACGCGAATTGTGTGGGCGTTGGCATTGGCAGCGTCCTGATGGTCAGATGAAAGACATGGCCTGCCGCGAACTTCTTCTGAAACTTGAAAGTCGCACCTTGATAAAACTTCCCCCTCGTCAACATTGTGGATCTCGCCGCATTTCAGTGATTGAACCTGTCGAGGTTGATCAAAGCCTGTTGTCATGCCGCCTGTCAACCATGATGCCGGTGCAAATCATGAACATACGGGAGCATGCTGAACACGGAAAGGCCTTCAACTACCTGATGAAAGAGTATCATTATCTCAGTTATGGATGCTCTGTCGGTCAAAACATGAAATACATCATCATGGGTCAAAACGGGCGTGTTCTTGGCTGCATGCTGTTCGGCGCAGCCGCGTGGAAAATTGCTTATCGTGATCAATGGGTTGGCTGGTCAGTGGAGGCGCGTGAGCGCAATCTCGGTATGATTTGTAACAATACACGTTTTTTAATTCTGAATTGGGTTCGTATCCCTCATCTTGCCAGCTATGTGCTCGGAGCGTGCTTGCGCCGTTTATCCCAAGATTGGAAGCGTTATTATGGAACAGAAATCGCTATGGTAGAGACCTTTGTCGATACCACGCGCTACGCTGGAACCTGTTATAAAGCAGCCAATTGGATACATGTTGGACAGACGAAAGGGCGAAGCCGTCAAGATCGTGATCGAACCCTCAAGACTCCGATCAAGGATATTCTTGTCTACCCTTTACGGCGCGATTTTCGTAAAGTGCTACTGACATAACAAGGAGATCATTCGATATGCAGGTCATAACCTGGAGGAGATCCGGTTATGGCTGTAGAAACAATACATTCAGTTTTTGGTGTCGATAATTTTGCACAGCTAGAGCAAGACATCTACCAAAAACACCAGGAAATGGCAGAAATTGAAATCA
>CAYOUW010000296.1:0-1150 GCA_964407235.1 uncultured Zetaproteobacteria bacterium
AGGCCGCCGGCAGGTAGTTGCGATGCTCGTAATACAGCTCCAGGGGCAGGGTGGTAGATTCGAGTAGTTGCCCGGCAAAGAAGAACAGGATGGCGGCGGCAAGCACTGGCCACCGGCGACGTATCGCGAAGGCTCCGGTAACCAGGGCAACAATCAGCGCGATGGCGGACAGTGTGGTCCACGGGTGCAGCACGCCGTGCGACAACGGTACGACTGTGTACAGGCCGTGTGTCCAGGCGTGGGGGATGACGAGCAGGTACAGGTAATAGACCAGCACCCGGGCTTCGGTCAGCAGGCGGGTGCCGATAGAAAAATCACGCCCCGGCACGAGGCCGGCGATATCGCGTAGTGGCCACAACAAGTAGGCGAAAATGAATGCGCTCGGCAGCCACAGGAATACCAGCCGAAAGGCCAAATTCGGGATTCGGGATGGGGGATCCGGGACCGGAGCAGCGTTTCCCCTGCCTCCGGGTTGCGTACCGCGTAACACCGTCACTTCCAGCACCAGGGCCAGCAGCGGCAGCAGGGCCGCGTTCTCCTTGCTGAAAAAGCCGAGCAGCGTGCCGCCGACGAGGCCGCCGATCATCAGCGCGTAGCCGCTGCGTGGGCGTCCCGTGTCGAGGCGCCGCCGGCCCGCCACATAGCAGGCTAGCCCGGCGAACACGAACAGGGCCGCCAGCATCGCCATGCGTTGCACCACGTAGAGCGTGGTAGAGACGAACAGCGGATGCGCCAGCCACAGGCCGGCGCCGAGCAGGCCCACCCATACCGCTTGTCGCGGGTTCAGCCGGCGAGCGCGCGACAACCCAATGAGCAGCCACGCCAACAGCGCGCCGTTCAGCAGGTGGATGAGCACATTGGTCAGCTTGAACGGCCACGGATTCGCCGGCCAATTACGGGCATCGATCAGGAACGACAACAGGGCAATGGGGCGCCCGCTGGGGCCGGCAATGCCGGCGGTGAGATAGCTGACGAGCGTGGTGAAGTTGTTTACCGGGCCGTAGGCGCCGAGCTTCGGCAATGTGCCCCAGTCGTCGAGCAGGAAGGGGCCGCTGAGGCCGCGGTAGTAGGCGGCGAACACGAGGGCGGCGAGGGCGGCGAACGTCAGCCACGGTGCGTAGCGGCGGAGCGGGGACGGCAGAGAGACCAG
>CAYOUW010000297.1:0-1148 GCA_964407235.1 uncultured Zetaproteobacteria bacterium
GGCGGATGGGTCAGTTTCTTGAGCAAAAACGGGTCAATTTTCACGAGCGCTGAAGCCTTTCCCATAAATTGAATTGACGCTTCCCTTATGGATCAGGGAGCACTACAATACACATTGAGAGGTGTATTGATGCGCACAAACATTGTACTTGATGATAAACTGGTTGCAGAAGCCTTCAAATATAGTGATGCAACAACCAAACGTGACTTGGTGAATCAGGCGTTGAAGGATTTTGTTGTTCGTCACAAACGTAAGAACATGCTTGAACTTGTCGGCAAGGTAAATATCGCCGAAGGGTATGATTACAAATCATTGCGCAATAATGAGGGATAAACTTGTATCTGGTTGATACTTCAGTATGGATTGGCCTGTTTCGGCAAAATGAAACGGCGGCAACTTCTCGTCTGCGGAATATTCTCGAACAGGATATCTCATTTGGCATTAGTAGCGTCATTTATCAGGAGTTACTTCAGGGTGCCAAGGATGAGCCTGACTATCAGAAGCTGCGAGCTTATTTGGTCAGCCAGCAGTTTTATCATCCAAAGAATAACATCAACAGCTATACCAACGCTGCCCGTATCTATTTTGACTGTCGGCGCAAGGGAGTGACTATTCGATCCACCATCGATTGTCTTATCGCCACAGTTGCAATCGAGCACAAGCTTGTCTTATTGCATGACGATGCGGATTTCCACCATATGGAAAAGGTTATTCATGATTTAAAAGCATGCTCTGAATGAACGGACAAAAAAGACGGTATCTTGTATCTTACTGCATGTTGGTTTTTAGTACAGGGATCAACAATGGATAGGGTGATGCTGTTTCAAGCCTAAGGCACAAAGCCTGTGGGTCAGATTAGTGCCCCTATCCAGCTTTGTTCACAACACCGGACGGTATCTTAGGCCCGCAAATAATGCGAGAGCTTGCATGTGCAAGGTTGGTGAGGACAGAAGCAAAACACTTGGAGGTTATCATGGCAATTAGTATTCTTGGTGTCGATATTTCAAAAAAGACATTTGATGTTGCTCTGTTACGGATAGGCAAATTCAAGCATAAAAAGTTTCGTAATAGTGAATCAGGATTTAAGGAACTTTCTGTAACTTCTCAATAAGTTGAGGTAATGCTTAAATTTCAGCCACAGGGAACCG
>CAYOUW010000298.1:0-1131 GCA_964407235.1 uncultured Zetaproteobacteria bacterium
TCAGGCATGAGAAATCATTTGCATATATTCGTCCACCCAATGTAGCGCACGGGTATAAATACTCGCCAAATCCCCACAGTTGATACCCATATTGCGACAAGCTTCATCCAGCAGCGCCCAATCATCATTTTCAAGCGCCTTAGCCAGACCAAGTATTTTCCCTTTGGCGCTTTCAGGATCGATCAAGCCTTCACGGATGTCCTCCGGCAAATAGAGGTTCTCCAAAGCATCCTGTATCGAGATCCCCAACAAGGCATCCAAAAGAGAAAATAATCCAAGAATGAAATAGTCCGCTTTGCGATCCGGCTCCCGAAGTTCGGCAATACCCTCCAGCACGCGCCCGCGTAACAAGGTAATTTTCATCAATTCCCGAGGTTTTTCCGATCCCATGGAAGCCAGTAACATCACGGAAAGCCATTGCTGAATATTGGTAAGCCCTAAAAGACTCAATGCCTGCTGAACCGACTCGATTTTGCGGCGCATACCAAAAGCAGCTGAATTGATGTACTTCAATAAACGGTAGGACAATGTGACATCATGAAGAATAATCTCTTCAACATCGGATATGGCTTTCGCCGTCATCACCTGACGCATCGCCTGCAACATCGATAATTTGGAATCCGGCAGGGTCTTTCCCTCCACCACCTGGGGTTTACAGAAGAAATGACCTTGAAACCTGGAGCATCCCATGCTCGTGGCGCGTTCATGGTCCTCCATGGTTTCAACCTTTCCTGCCACCAGATGAAGGGAGTGAGTACGCGACCTCGCCATGATTCCGGAGAAATCCGCATTACTTTGCATATCCAGTTTCACGGAATCAACCACATGTAGCAGCGCCTCCTTTTCGGGAGACTCCGGAAACCCGTTCAACATGAGGGAGCGGCCCTGTTGACGCATTTCACGGCAAACCAGTAAAACTTCATCATCCGAATCCATATCGGGTGGCAACTGTATGCCGAGTATTTCGGGCGGAAATTCCGAAAGCATGCCGTTCAGCAAAATGCCACGCGATGCTTTGATATAAACCGGCAGGTTTCCGGAAAGCCTGCCAACACCCAAATCCATGAGACCGCCCACCAACACCTGCGCCGTCATCTCTTCATCGGAAACATTGTTCCGCGCGGGCTTGGC
>CAYOUW010000299.1:0-1129 GCA_964407235.1 uncultured Zetaproteobacteria bacterium
AAGTGTGACAATATCTGGAATCAACAGTTGACAGGTCAATACATATCAGGAATCGACCTGTCTGTTGCCGCCCCTTTCGTCCGGCGGTGCCTCAATAGCCGATCCATAGATACCATTACCAGTCCTCCCTCATCAAACCGTGCATACGGTTTTCCCGTACACGGCTTTCCGATGTTCTTCATGCCAAGGCATGCGCCCTCTTCCAGGCAGCCGTCGTTGGAAGTTTATACAGGCCACAACGTTCATACAGCACTCGATTCGGAAATCTGCCATGCCCGACCCTTCGGGCTTTCACCTTGTGACGTTTGCGCAAATGTGTGCGCAAACGTTCTTCCGCATGCCTTTTGACATCCCCAAACACTTGCGTGCTGTTGGCGTAGTCAAAGTAACACGCCCAACCACGCAGCGACTGATTCAGCCGCCGAACAATGATCGGTAATGGAATCGGTGTCAGTTTCCTCCTCGTCAACTCGCTCAACCTCGCATTGATGCGCTTTACTGATCGTTTGCTCGGTTGAATGTGCGGGTAAGCCTTGCCACTTCGGCCAAGATTCATCCGAACCTCGAAACCCAGAAAGTCGAAACTCTCTTGCCATGCGTTGACTACCTTCGTTTTCCTCTCGTTCAAGCCAAGACCGAGACGATCAAGAATGTAGCTCAGCATGGACAGCGGTTCGGCTGTCCCTTTTTTACACAACAGCACCAGATCATCAGCGTATCGCACCAGTCGGGCGCCATACTTTCCCTCCAAACCATGACGTTTGCGTATTCTGTCCAATAGGTGCAGGTACAGGTTCGCCAGCAAGGGAGAGATGACGCCTCCCTGCGGCGTTCCTCGTCGATTGCCCTTGCCGCCACCGGTTCGATCCTTGCCATCCTCGCCCTTCTCCACCACAGGCGCTTTCAGCCACTGCTTGATGAGATGCAATATCCCACCATCGGCTATGCGTTCTGCCACTACCGCCAATAACTTGGCATGCGGTATGGTGTCGAAGTATTTGGACAGGTCGGCATCGATGACTTCCGTATGCCCTTTATGCAAGCTATAGGAGATGTCACTCATGGCATCATGAGCGGGACTCCGGGGTCAGGTCTCGATTTGTAACATCACGTGTTTTCCTTTCTGATT
>CAYOUW010000300.1:0-1100 GCA_964407235.1 uncultured Zetaproteobacteria bacterium
ATGAGCCCATTGCAACGCCCGTAAGCGGCGATCAGCCTCCCCGCTTTGGTCCATTTAATTCGTATTTTTGGTCCTCGTCCTTCGGGCGGCTTTCCGCTCGTTCAAATGGCCCGCGGTCTTTTTGTACGCAAAGGCAAAGGAACAAGCAGGGCGCGACGGGAATAGCCAGGGTTAGTTTCCCAGCAGCCCTTTCAAAGCACCGCCAACCTTCCCTGCAGCGCCGTCCAATCCGCCACCAACCTGGCCGATTTTGTCCAGCGCACCTTTTTTAAACATATCCGCGGATTTCCCGAGATATTGCCGAACACCCAGTTTGATTACCGAACCCTTGACGTTCCTGACCAGATATTGGCCCAGAATCTGCGCGACTTCGACGGCCGTTGCACCACCACTCTTTTTACCCACATCGGTAAGTTGTATGCGAGGAATGGTTACATTCTGTTCCTTGTTGCCAAGGGCCGCGATTCTTACCCTGACCTTTCCGCCCTCGACCACCAGTTTGCGGATAATCATTTTTAACGGTTTACCGCCTTCCCCCTTACCCGCACTACTCGAAGCGCCACCGGCCTGATTCAGATTTTTCTTCAACACATCCACATTGGATACGCCGGATTGGTTGATTTCATAAAACACCAACGGAGAACGGATTGTGACTTTATCAATGATGATGGGGCTTTGCATTATTGTATCCGTATTAATTTTGATGCTAATCATACCCAGTTCAAAGATATCCGGATCGCTGAACCCCCTGGGATTTGCCACCTTGAGATCGCGGATCGTACCTTCACCGGATTTCACCTTGATTTTGACATCAGCAACACTCACCTGTGTTTGGGTGGCTCTGGAGCCATAGGTTTCAATCGCGCCCTTCACGATACTGTCCAGCGATGACAGAACATAGACGGTCACTCCGATAACAATGACGATCAATGCAACAACGCCAAGCAATATTTTTTTCATGCCGCACCTCCGGATCCACCCATACAACGCCGCGACTATAGCAGGTTTCGGAACAGTATCGAACGTGAGAAAACAACGCGGCGGACTAATCGCGTCTTCGCCCCAATCAAGGTTCCGAATAGTTCAGGGCAGGGCTAACC
>CAYOUW010000301.1:0-1100 GCA_964407235.1 uncultured Zetaproteobacteria bacterium
CTAGCCAGCATCACGGCAGCATTTGTGAATAATGGCTGGCTGGCCAGCGGAGGAAAAATGACACCGCAGGGCTGAATAGTCCAGAAGCAATCCTGATGAAGTCGCAAAAAAACCGTCCATGTCCACGAAAAGTAAAAAATATAGTTTCACTTTCCTTACAAACCGATAACTTACGGTGCAAGCTATTGATTTGCGCGCCCATCCGTGGGCGCATTGATGACTTCGCAAGAAGCCATCATCGTTCAATAAAAAACGAAATGAGTGCGGGGATAATTTTATTTTGAAATATATCGGTATTGGAAAAGGAATAATTCTATTAGGGCTTGGACTGCTGGCGTCCTGTAGTTCCGGGGACAGACTGGACAATATCCGTCAGAAAAAAATTCTGACGGTGGTAACCCGCAACGCGCCAACCACCTGGTATGAAGGCCGGAATGGTAATGCCGGATTCGAATACGATCTGGCAAAAAGTTTTTCCACCTATCTTGGCGTCGAGCTGAAGCTTGTTGTGAAGGATAGCGTATCGGACATTCTTGAAACGATTCAACAGGGTAAGGCCGATATTGCCGCCGCGGGACTGACGCGCACTGCTGAACGTGAAAACGGATTTCTGTTTGGTCCGGCTTATCAGGAAGTCACGCAACAGGTGGTTTGCCGCCGGGGCGGCGCGCGCCCGAAGAATGTCGGGGAACTGGCTGATGTGGCCTTGACGGTGCCTGCCGACAGCAGTTATGTGGAGCGTTTGCAGTCGCTCAAACTCCATTATCCGGATATCCACTGGCGTGAGAGTGCAAGCCTGAATACCGAGAGTCTGCTGGAACAGGTATGGAAAAAAGAACTGGAATGCACGATTGCCGATTCCAATATTGTGGCAATCAACCGGCGTTACTTCCCTGAACTGATCGTACGTTTCGATCTGGGTCAACCGCAGTCGCTGGCCTGGATGTTGCCGGCTGATGCTGATCATCTGCGCGGGAAGGTCAAAGCCTGGTATGAGGTGATAGACAACAATGGCGAGTTGACCGCACTGAAGGAAAAATACTATGGTTATATTGAAGTTTTTGATTATGTCGATACGCGCACGCTGACACGGCGTATCC
>CAYOUW010000302.1:0-1097 GCA_964407235.1 uncultured Zetaproteobacteria bacterium
CATTCACCATGAAACCGCCATGAATGCTCGCCTTCTGGACGGCAAGGCCGTCGCCTTACAGACCCGACGTCATCTGCGTACCGAAGTGGATGCGCTGGTTAGCGCGGGACGGCGCCGCCCCGGGCTCGCCGTGGTGTTAGTGGGCGAAAACCCGGCCTCCGAGATCTATGTCCGCCACAAGCGTGACGCCTGCCGCGAGGTCGGTATCGAAACCACGGCCTACGAATTGCCCGCCGATACTCATGCCAGGGAACTTGACTACCTGATCGAGCGTCTCAATGCGCAAGACAATATCGACGGTATTTTAGTACAACTTCCGCTGCCCGCCCACCTCAATGCGGCCGACTTGCTGGAGAAAATCGATCCCGCCAAGGATGTGGATGGCTTTCACCCCTACAATGTTGGCCGCCTGGCGCAGCGTATTCCGACACTACGCGCCTGCACGCCCAAGGGCATCATGCGCCTGCTGGAAAGTATCGACGAACCCTTCAAGGGGCGACATCACGTCATTGTCGGCGCCTCCAATATCGTGGGCCGCCCGATGGCACTCGAACTGCTGCTTGCCGGGGCCACAATCACGGTATGCCACAAATTCACCACCCATTTGCGTACTTGTGTGGAACGTGCCGACGTGCTGGTGGTCGCTGTCGGCAAGCCTGGCGTGGTTAAAGGCGACTGGATAAAACCCGGTGCCACGGTGATTGATGTCGGCATGAACCGACTCGATAGCGGCAAGCTCGTCGGCGATGTGGACTTCGCGACGGCCAGCAAACGCGCGGCCTGGATCACGCCGGTTCCCGGCGGCGTGGGGCCCATGACAGTAGCAATGTTGCTTGAAAACACACTGGAAGCCTACCAGGTACGCGAACACCTCAATTCCACAAGCTAAGAGTCGGAACTACTGTTAGCGTCCACTCTCGATTACACGCCGATGACAACTTGTCAAGCTTTACCGCTTCGTGTTTCCCCTGTATCCAGCCCCTCACCCAAAAATGTGAACACCCGTACATCCCTGCTCACACAGGAGAGGATATACGTGGTTCTGCTAGGGCGAATCTTGACAGAAACTAATCAAACACCACCCGCATAGCGGGTGG
>CAYOUW010000303.1:0-1087 GCA_964407235.1 uncultured Zetaproteobacteria bacterium
GCAAATTCCAGCCGCGAAGGTTTAGATATAAGCTCAACTATAGCGCAAATAATGGAATATCAGACCCAACCCCGAAGCCTTTCGCGGTACCACTGATAAGTCTGTTCCAAGCCCTCACGCAACGAGGTGGAAGCCTGCCAACCCAAGGCCCGTAGACGGTTTATAAGGGAGCGGGGTTCAGTTCTTGCATTGTAATATTTACTCTCGAAAAGAGTCCCGGAACATTCAATACGGAGAGAGTGTGTCGTGGGCTTTGGTCTACGCGGGTTGTAGCGATGTGACACAATGCGAGCCCCCGCTGACTTGGCGTATGGCAAAGGTCCTGGTTGTTATCCGCCATCAATGATTTCAACAGGGAACTGAGACAACACCTTATCCACGGTTGCCAACGGCATATGTTCCAGCTTGGCTTGCGCCGCAAGCATTCGATCAAAGGGGTCTCGATGTGCAACATTCCACGATCCAGCAAGCTGCGCATGCTCCGCTGTGATTGCCATGCCTTGAAACCCTGCTCGTTCGATCCATGCAGGGACATGTTTTGCCACATTCTCCGCCTGCGGAAGTTTCCCAAGCCGGTATTTTGTGGCGATTTCCCACGCCGATGCAGCACTGACAAACACATCACGATCCCTGTCTTCGATGTACCGCGTCATCTTATCCGGCAGTTTGGAATCTCCAAAGAGCCACCACAGAAATATATGCGTATCCAGTAGCATCAGGACTCCCACCTTGCCAATTCATCCTCTGGAAGAGGTTCAAAAAAAGCATCAGTAACAGATCCCTTTGCAAGACCAGGCGTACGTTTCTTCATCCTGTCAGACAGTGGCACCAACCGGGCATAGGGTCTGCCGGCCTTCGCTATAATAATTTCCTCTCCCACATGGGCGCGTCCCACTAGTCTAGAAAAATGGGTTTTCGCTTCATGAATGTTGACGATTTTCATTGCGCTGCATCTCTACCTTAGTCTATTGGACTAAGCTTACCCCATTTGAACCATACTGCGAGCAGAAGGGGGCAATTCTCGCATTGTAACAATCCCTCATTTGCCGCTCCTGCGGCCCGAAGACGCCGGGCCTTCGGTAGCGCA
>CAYOUW010000304.1:0-1085 GCA_964407235.1 uncultured Zetaproteobacteria bacterium
ACACGGATCATACCTGCGTTGCGGCGTTTGCCAATGGAATAACCATTATCTGCGCACCGCGCCTTGGCCTGACCCGTGTGCAAGGGTTCTGTGGCATGATTTGTGGGTAAAGGGCAGACCCAGGTTGTTCCTTTGTGCGCACCGAATCTCTCGTTGGTCATCCGTATGCGCGCTCACGGCCTCCTTCCCTCGAACCCGTTGCGAACAAAGAACCAGTGCGATCATCGCGGCGATTTATGAAGAGTCCGGGCCAGGAGAAAGGCCTTTTTTCTTGATCTTTTCCACCAGGGTCGTCCGGTTCATCGACAGGAAGTTGGCGGCTTGATTCTTGTTCCAGCCAAAGCGATTCAGAGCGGAAACGACCAGACTGTTTTCAAACTCATCAACCATCGCCTTCAAATCAATCCGGTCTTCCCGCGAAAGGTCGACATCCATATTCCGCCGCACACGGTCGCCGCTACTCAGAATTTTAGCCGGAAGGTCTTCCCCGGACACCTGTCCGCTGCGCTTCAGTATAGAAATACGCTCCATGATATTGCGCAATTCGCGCACGTTTCCCGGCCAGTTGTATCGCATCATGAGCTTTTTCGTCTCATCCGACAGCCCTGAAATTGAGGCATTTTTAATGCGATTGAAATATTGCATGAAATGTTCCGTCAACAACAGAATATCATCACCCCGTTCGCGCAATGGAGGAATATGGACGGGAATGACATTGAGGCGGTAAAACAAATCTTCCCGAAAGCGGCCAGCGCTGATTTCTTCCTCAAGTTCCCGGTGTGTCGCCGCGATAATCTGTACGTCGATCTCGACTTCCTTGCTGCCGCCGACAGGTGTGAACGTACGTTCCTGCAGGACGCGCAACAGTTTCACTTGCAATTTCGGACTCATATCCCCTATTTCATCGAGAAATATCACGCCGCCATTGGCCAGTTCAAAACGCCCGGGCATGGTTCGCACAGCTCCCGTGAATGCCCCCTTGAGATGACCGAACAGCTCGGATTCGAGCAACTCCTCGGGAATCGCGCCACAATTGATCGGAACAAAGGGTTTGCGGGATCGCATCCCGGTTGAATGGAGGAGCC
>CAYOUW010000305.1:0-1079 GCA_964407235.1 uncultured Zetaproteobacteria bacterium
GACATCTATTGACATTATATTTAGTAATAGCTTATGATTCTATCATATGATCCCATGCAGGAGTTGACGATGCGAACTACTTTGAATCTTGACGATCAATTGCTGGATGCTGCCCGGCATCTGGCTATTGAAGAGAATATCCCCTTGGCGCGGGTGATTGAGAATGCACTGCGTGAGTGTTTCTCCAAGCCGATGCCAACGCATGCAACTGTACGACTGATTACAGCCTCAGGCATGGGTGTTAAACATGGCATTGACCTGGGCGATGGGCGTGCGTTATTGGATGTCATGGATGATCTACCGTGATATTGATGGATGTGAATGTGCTGGTTTATGCGCACAGAGAAGATGTGAAGGATCACTTGGCCTATCGTGATTGGTTGGAATCAGTGATGAATTCCAATGTGGCATATGGTTTTTCAGAGTTGGTGCTGAGCGGTTTTATGCGCGTGGTCACTCACCCCAAGGTTTTTGAAAACCCGAGTTCGCCGGATGTGGCTATCGCCTTTGCCCAGCAAATAAGATCTGCTGGGCATGCTGTTTGCCTGGCTCCCGGCAAGAATCATTGGGGGTTATTTTTGCAATGCGTGCAGTCGATCTCCGCACAGGGAAATGATATTCCCGATGCTTATCATGCGGCGCTGGCCATGGAATGGGATTGCACCTGGGTTACAGCCGATAAAGGGTTTCGTCGGTTCAAAGGCTTGTGTGTGCGCCACCCGCTAAAATAAGCGCACACTATGCCGAGAAAACCTCGATTTTATGTACCCGGAATACCTGTGCATGCTGTTCAGCGTGGGCATAATCGTTCTGCAGTTTTCTTTGAGGATTTCGATTATTTGGAATATCTGCGCTGTCTTAAACAGGCCGCTGATAGTTGTGGATGCAAGGTGCATGCTTATGTCTTGATGACCAATCATGTGCACTTGCTATTGACACCGGAGCGTGCTGATTCGGTAGGGCGCTTGTTTCAGGGCTTGGGACGGCATTATGTGCGATATGTGAACCAGACCTATCAGCGGCATGGTAGTTTGTGGGATGGCCGCTATAAGTGCAATATGGTTGAGTCACAAACATAT
>CAYOUW010000306.1:0-1069 GCA_964407235.1 uncultured Zetaproteobacteria bacterium
CGCCTGCCATCGGCTTCTACCACGCCGACCTTCAGCCATTTTCCTATCAGACGTAGGATGCTTCGGTCGGTTACACGATGCCGTATCGTTTCCTGTAGGGCTTGATGACTTATATTGTCAAAACATCCCTTCAGGTCTAAATCCAGCACCCAATTCACTTGCCCCTGCTGAAGAAAACTCTGCAGTGCTCGCAACGCGTGGTGCTGACTGCGACCCGGACGAAAACCGTAACTGAATCCATAAAAATCCTCTTCATATATGCAGTTGAGTATTTCTACTACCGCGCCCTGCACTACCTTGTCTTCGATGTTCAGAAGACCAATCGGGCGTTTCTCTCCGTTCGGCTTGTCTATCCAGTGTCTCAATGCCGGGCTGGCCCGGTATGCACCACTGCGCAGACGTTCATGCAGCCTCTTCAGCTTGCTTATCAGATGTTTTCCATAGTCGGCCTTCATCTGGCCGTCCGTGCCCGGTGCTGATGAGGCTTTTAACCTGCGGTATGACCGCAGCAGCGCCTCCTCCGTCAAATGATGCGCAAGACTGATGAACTGCTCTTGCTTGTTGGCTCGCGCCACTTCCTGCACACGTTGAAGTTTCGGACAGGCGACCTTCCATTTCTGCGTATGGCTCACCTTTCCCCCCAACGTAATCCCTGACCGGCCTGCCCCTTCGCTCCACACATTCGCACGGATACCCGTGCTCCACATGCTTCAACACTACTATGAGCAAGTCCGACTCCCGACTGGCCTTGATAGCGGCTGGCTACGGTTCTCCCTCGCCTGCCTCCACCCTTCCGAAGAAGGTTCCTGCCGGGTCTCTCCTGTTCCGTGCTTTTCCCTGAAGTCTCGACATGAGCCAATGCCCCCGGAAGAATCGCACGACTACGGCATTTGACCGTGCGCTGTTGCCTGCGAATCCAGGCGAGACCCTCGGCTTCTTCGACGATATAGATTTCGGGGTGTATCCTCATACCTCGTTCTTCTCCCTATCTACGCTTCAGACCCATCGTTACCGATGCGCCCGCAAGACTTGGTTACTGCCTGCATGCCTTTGCTTGGGCAGACTGGCC
>CAYOUW010000307.1:0-1064 GCA_964407235.1 uncultured Zetaproteobacteria bacterium
AGACATCATCCAGTGTAGGCTTGCGATGCTGCATAGCTCTTTTTCACTTCCGTTGCCGTAGCAGGTATTGCGGATCATGGTGTATCTCTTCGCATCCGAGAGGCCCACACTGTAGATTTTCCCCTTCATCTGAGCGGGAAATAACGCAGCGGAGCGCAAAAATAGTCCGTCCCGCAGGGCTGCGCCCCAAATGAATGACGAGCAACGCCGGATGGCCTCATTCGGGGCAACATCGCTTCATCCAAAATTAGTGTTAACAGGCCCTGGTTCTTTACACACGGGACTCAGACTATCCCTCTTGGGGAATCCTCATGCGGCAAGTTGTATCTCTTGGCGTTTACCCGCCAACTCAAGGATCAGGGCCCCATGGTCTTCACTTAACTGACTGTCGGCGTTGAGAAGCTCAATACCGTATACGGTCCCATCCGAAGCAAGATCAATATTCAGCTCGTCACTGATTTTAACGCTCGTTACTTCGCCCGTTTTCTCGTGAAAACGCAAATAGGCAATATTGTACTTTGGATCATAAGTCAGTTTCATCTTAAACCACCATTAAAAATATTTGACAATCACCGTTATGACAAGCCAATCCTGTTCTTCAACAGCATATACCTCAAGTTGCTTGTTTGCATACCACCTGTCTTGCCATTCGTTATCACATGGAAAATTACGGCGAAATCCAGACCTTCCGTATTTAGCGGCAATGCGCTCACCACTTTCAATTGTCGCACGCACCTCATCTTCTGTTGCACCCCGTTCCACCATGCGATCCCTGGCATGAGAATGAAAACAAATTTTCACTGCCACGATATCCCCTCGTGCATGCCATTCAGCCATGTTCGCATGATATGCGCATACTCTGGCAAGACGGAGAAAATCCGTTCTTTCAATCGTTCCACGGCACCCCCTCTTTCCGTATCCTTTGTTTCAGCTTCGGCCCGGCAGTCCTTAAATCCAGCACATCCACGTAACGGATCACCAGGCTCTCCTCATAGCCGGGTCAACATAGCCGGGTCAGATACCGTCTTTGTTGTCAAGCGTTTTTCGCTTGGAAATGAGGATCG
>CAYOUW010000308.1:0-1063 GCA_964407235.1 uncultured Zetaproteobacteria bacterium
AAAAAGCTCCAGCAACAGGCTAAATTGGCACGTTTTTGCGTAAGAAAAACAAGAGAGAAAGGGGGATGCTAAGGGTTGCATCCTCTTTTTCGCTGTGCCATATCATTACTGGTTGTTGCACAAATTAGCGTCTTATGAGTAGGTGTAAGGAGAAGAGTGAAAAGCCGAATTATTTCAGCGCTCGCCAATATTGAGGCGTCGGAAGACGTTACCGTTTTGTACGCTTGCGAATCGGGAAGCCGCGCTTGGGGATTCGCATCATCTGACAGCGATTACGATGTTCGGTTTATCTATCTGCACCGCCCGTCTTGGTATCTTTCTGTAGATCTTGAGGCAAAGCGCGATGTGATAGAGCGACCGATTGAGGATTTGCTGGACATTAGTGGTTGGGACCTTCGTAAAACATTGAAGCTGTTGCGGAAGTCGAATCCTCCGCTGATCGAGTGGTTGGGCTCACCTATTGTCTATCGTGAAACTCTTAGCTCAGCGTCAAAATTGCGAGAGCTTTCTAAGGCTTTTTATTCACCGACGGCGTCAGGTTACCACTATCTTCATATGGCTCGTGGTAATTTCCGCGAGTACTTGAAAGGCGACGTCGTCTGGCGCAAAAAGTACTTATACGTTCTGCGTCCACTCTTGGCAATCAAATGGTTGGAGGCTGGCTTGGGCGTCGTGCCAACAGAGTTCGGGGCACTTGTAGATGAGTTGGTTCAGCCTGGTGCGCTTCTCAGTGCAATCAATGATCTGGTCAAAGAGAAGGCGAGTGGTGGCGAACTCGACAACGGCCCGCGTATTCCTGAAATAAGCGACTTTATAGAGGCTGAAATATCTAGGTTAGAGGGCACTAAATTTGATCGCCGCCCTGTTGTGCCGTCTATTGAACCGCTAGATGAGCTTTTGCAGCAGGAACTTAGGTCAGTCTATGGCGACACCTAACAAGCGTTTAAACCCGGCAATCACGTTCGTCACACCTCCGGGAAAAGGGGACGCTCTTTTTCCGTCAAACGGCCTCTCCGGCCGCCTGCCCCGAAGCCCAGGCCCACTGGAAATTGTAGCCACCCAG
>CAYOUW010000309.1:0-1059 GCA_964407235.1 uncultured Zetaproteobacteria bacterium
AGCTGCACACGCTGCTGGATTTGCGTGGCAATATTCCTACCTTCATCCATATTTCCGACGGCAAGCTACACGATGTCAACGTGCTCGATATCCTGATCCCGGAAGCCGGCGCTTTTTACATCATGGATCGGGGCTATGTGGATTTCACCCGGCTTTACGCATTGCATCTGGCCGGGGCATTTTTCGTGACACGAGACAAATCCAAGCTGAAGTATCAGCGCCGCTATTCCCGCAAAGTGGACAAGTCCACCGGACTGTTATGCGATCAAACCGTCGTGCTGAGCGGGCTCAACACTCCCGACTACTATCCGATCCCCTTACGCCGCATCAAATACTGCGATGCAAAGACGGGAAAGATATTCAACTTCCTGACCAACAATTTCACCATTCCGGCACTCACGGTTGCCGATCTGTATCGCCATCGTTGGCAGGTGGAACTGTTCTTCAAATGGATCAAGCAGCATCTGCGCATCAAATCCTTCTTCGGAACATCGGAGAATGCCGTGAAAACCCAGGTGTGGATCGCCATCTCAGTTTATGTGCTCGTCGCCATCATCAAGAAGCGGCTCAAACTGAAGGCCAGCCTCTACACAATTCTACAGATTTTGAGCGTCACCATCTTCGAGAGAATGCCATTAAATCAAATGGTTACAGATTCCGAATACAAATCGGAGAGTTGCAATATGGCTAACCAGTTGAATTTATTTGATAAAACGTCGGGACAGTAGTGACTTCGACAAGCACCTTAATCTCAACTCGATACCGTGCCAGCCACAGCAGCATCCGGGCACGCCTTTTAACCGATCGATGGAACTCGGGGCCAAGCCCCCGAGTTCCATCGATATGGTTATCTCCCGATGAGTACGATGAGCACACCAAGAATGGTAGTTGCGACCGTTATGGTCGGGACAAGTATTTTGAAAATAGTGCTGTTAAACCCCACCTTCATCTCCTTTATTTCTCCTCGCAGCGCCATTATTTGCTGCTCCATTCGATGTCCGAGGGCTGCGATCTCGCCGCTGAGGTCACGCTGCGCGGTTTTCACATCGGAACGGGTGG
>CAYOUW010000310.1:0-1055 GCA_964407235.1 uncultured Zetaproteobacteria bacterium
TAATCACCATTGGAGGTTGGATCGTGCAATGCATAGCGGCAAAAGAAGCAAAAACCCATTTCGGTGAATTGATTGACACTGTTCAGCGTGAGCCCGTAAGCATTATGAAATACGGGCGGCCGGTTGCCATCATCATATCATCGGAAGAATACAAACAGTTCAAGCTTGAACGGCTACGGGTGAGGCTTTCCATGGGGGAAGTCCAACTGGACAGGGGGCAAGGCGTAGACGGGCGCACGTTTTTTAAATCAAGCAAGTGAAATAGTCAGACGTTTCCCCAGTGCCAAGGCAGCGCCCTCCAGCGTGGTCAACGTCACCGATGGGTTATCCGGGTCAAGCAACCGATTCACGGCAGACCTGCTGGTACGCATGAGCCGCGCCAGTGCTGTTTTGCTCAATTGTTTTTCGCGCATCATCTGCTCGATCTGGAATGCGATGACGCGCTTCACTGCCGTCCCTTCCACTTCTGCGAGCAGTCCTTCTTCTTCAAGGAAATCGTCAAAGTCGCTACCAATGTGTTTGTTCGTCATATCAACCTCCAATCTTCTTCTTTCTGTCCTTTGCAAGCTTCAAGTCCGGGATGGGTGTCTTCTTATCCTTTTTTATGAAGCCGTGAAGCAAAACCATTCTATTTCCGTCAACCGTAAACAAAACGCGTGCAATCCGCTTGTCGATAGTTGTTCTCACTTCCCACAGCCCCTGATCCATTTTACGAACCAGAGGCATGCCCAACGGCCATCCAAACTGAACTGTCTTGATGTCTTCGCCTATTGCCTTCTTTGCAGGCCGATCCAAAGAGCGAAGCCACTCACGGACAGGTTCTGCGCCGGATTCCGTTTGATAAAAGGCGGCCTTCAATTTCACTCCTATTTGCACTATCTGAAGCGTACCAATATTGGTACGTTTGTCAAGGCGTAAGATGTACGGAAGTTCATCAGTGATTGTGCGTTGAATTATCAGTGATATTATCCGATAATTATCATGATTTAACGACGGAGGTGCCACATGGGCATTGCCAGCTTTGTCGCTGACGAGATGTTGTCGGCTACGGAATT
>CAYOUW010000311.1:0-1053 GCA_964407235.1 uncultured Zetaproteobacteria bacterium
CAAACGCGCATCATCCATGGTAAATCCCTTGACGATGTACTCCTTCAACCGCTGAATCGCCCAGATGCGAAAGCGGGTGGCAATGGCGCTTTTCACCCGATAGCCCACCGAAATAATTATATCCAGATTGTAGTATTCCAGCTCACGCTGCACCTGCCAACTACCCTCCCGACGAACTGTCAAGTATTCCTTGACAGTTGCCCCTGGCAGTAACTCTCCCTCTTCGAAGATGTTTTGAACATGGAGTGTTACGTCTTTCACTATTCGAGGGGGATTGTACCACGATCAGCCAGAGTAATCAGAATTGATCATGACCACCAAATCCTGTAGCGGAAAATATGTCAAGGAGGAGTGTGGAGCGAAGCGTAACAAGCTCCTTGACATATTTGGAGCGAAAGCATGCTTGGTCATGATCTAGGCTGATCAACCCTTTTCGATAACCAAAGGCGCCTGCCTGATCGTGGTACAATCCCCCTCATATAAGGCGGTACATAACAATGGAGGCTGATATTCTGCCTGGTCGTCTGAAACAGTTCTGCCATCAACTGCTGCGTAAGCCAAACCGGTTCATCCTCCAGCCGGACATCCACCTTGACCTGCCCGTCCTCAGCCTGATAAACCAGCACCTTTCCTTTGGGAGCCGCCAATTTATTCTCTTCGGCTGGTTTCTGATGACTCATTCCACAGCCTCCAGCACATCATTCATGGCAATTCCCCGTGTTTCTTGAAGCCTCAATGTCGCCCTCAATAAAACGTTGCCTTGCATTGACAATGGCCTGATGCAGTTTTTGTTCAAGCAACCCTTTGTCTGGCAGTTCTGTTAAATACTCCGCGACATGAATGCCACTGCTACCCAACTCCAGCAATTCAATCTGCTCCTGCTTTTTCCCGGCGCATAAAATAATGCCCAGCGGCAGAGCCTCGCCCTCTTGCTGTTCGTGTTTTGCCAACCAGCGCAGATAGAGTTCCATCTGCCCCTTGTACTCCGCTTTGAAATTTCGTAAATATTCGGCTAGGCCATTTACCAGATAGACACAATCTTCGGAGTTATTA
>CAYOUW010000312.1:0-1045 GCA_964407235.1 uncultured Zetaproteobacteria bacterium
AAGCGCCTCACATCAACACCAAAAGCGTCAACTTATCCCATGCTGGCTCAGGAAAGGGAACATCCTGATTCAGCGTGGGATAAATCCTCTTATCTCACCTCAAACAGGGCGGAACGAAACATCTGGAATAGAGCGGGACGTAACAGGTGCGCCTGCGCTTACGACCAAGTTTGGCATCCTCCTTCAACCATACCGTCAATTGATCACTGTATGCACCCAATTCAGGCTGACGCGGGGATAAATCCGAGCGTGTATACTCCAGCGCAGTGACATCCGTGCGAATGATTTTTCGCACCGTATTACGGGATAGACCTCGCTCCCGTACAATCTGCTTTAGGCTCTTCCCATGGACATGATAATCACGCCTCACTTTGGCTATCGTTTCCACTATTAACACTCCTTATTTACCTCCGGCAATTTGCTATCTGCCGGGTACTCTAGAGGGGGGTCAATTTTGGACGCTGTTTTTGACCTCTAGGGGGTCAATTTTACACGCTGTTTAACAGTCCGAGCATTCGTTTTGCTCTACCCTGCGGATGGATATGGCTTGTATGTCAATGTGTTTTCCCGATTCCTGCACTTGCATGGGCGAACTGTACTCGCCAACCAATCAGATGTCCAGAAAAAAACTTGCCATAGAAAATAATCATCAACTTAAAGGCTAGAACAAATTAGCCGTGGATGTGGTGGTATCGTATCGGACAGTAAAACACTAACAGACAATAAAAAAGCCCCATATTTCAGGGGTTTACGGACGTTATAGGACGCTATAAAATGCTGATATGGCGGAGAGGGTGGGATTCGAACCCACGTGGCAGAGTTACCCGCCCAACCGATTTCGAGTCGGTGCCGTTATAACCCCTTCGGTACCTCTCCACAGCCACGCATCAGGGCGTCAAAGCATACGGATCAGCCTCAGCATCGCAAGAAGTCATCAATGCGCCCACCTGTCTGCGTGCAACGCACAGGCAGATGGGTGGGCGTGAAAATCAATGACTTCCGCCGTAAGTTATCGATTCGTAAGGGAAGTGAAAACTACTTTTCT
>CAYOUW010000313.1:0-1044 GCA_964407235.1 uncultured Zetaproteobacteria bacterium
TCGGTTCCCTGTGGCTGAAATTTAAGCATTACCTCAACTTATTGAGAAGTTACAGCGAACGGTGTTGAGCATTTTGTTAGTTTCCATTGAAGAGACCCAAAATATCAGAGATAAGAGAGACCAATGCTGCGACAACGACTACTGCTATTACCAGCCACGCAATGGCTGGAATATTCAGGAGCTTGTGCAAAATCTTATCTTTTAGGTTACCTTCGTCCCTGCGTTGGTATTCATCAAGCGCGCGGATCAATTCCACTTTCAACTCATTTACTGCGCCATCCATTTTAGAGGCTAAATCGATATGACCTTTAAGCATCCCACTATCCAACATTCCTGAAACGCCCGCCCTTGCTCTGAATAGTCCATCTATGGCTCGCCTTCTGTCTTCGAGACTGCTTAATGCAAAACTCACAAGCTCGTCTTTGTTTAGCTTCACAATCCCAGCTATGAGGGAATCCATGACGGTTGAAACTATGGTTTGCCTTGAGCCAACAAATTCATCACAGGCGACTTCATACATTGCTTGAACCATGACAGTCGAGTGCAGTCTGCCCCGACCATTCATCTCACCAGTGACATGAAGAAATCGCTTCCCTAGCTCGACATCGCGGTCTTTCCATCTTGTATTTAATAGATTCTGCATTTTGGCTACTTGAAACTAACGGCCAAGCTCACCCGCCGGAAACCGCGTAGCGGTTTTTGGTCGGGTGGAGCGCCTGGTTGGACGAAGCCGCTATCGCGGAGAAAAAAAGCATCTTCATTGAATCACCCCTCGTTACATCCTATGGCAAGAATGTAACCTCGCACGCTTCATCCCTCAAGCAGAGGGAAATCCGAATGTATACGAGGTTACATCACCATGAGAGCAGAGACTATCTTCAAACAGAATTATGAGAAGCATCTTCAACACCTGAAACTCAAAGGGTTACAGCCCAAGACCATTGACGCCTACGCACGCGGTGTTCGACGTATCGGCGACTATTTTCACCATGAGATCAGCGACCTCTCTGAACAGCAGTTGGCTGATTATTTCGTTTGTCTGCT
>CAYOUW010000314.1:0-1026 GCA_964407235.1 uncultured Zetaproteobacteria bacterium
TCAGCGGTTGAAGGAGTACATCGTCAAGGGATTTACCATGGATGATGCGCGTTTGAAGGAGGCCGGGAATAGCCGCTACTTTGAAGAACTGCTGGCCCGCATCCGGGACATCCGCTCATCCGAGAGGATGTTCTGGCGCAAGGTTCTGGATATTTACGCGACCAGCATTGATTATGATCCCGGCAACGAGCAATCCCGTCTGTTTTTTAGCAGGTTCAAAATAAGATGCACTGGGCGGCGCATGGGCATACAGCAGCAGAAGTTATTTATGTTGATGCACTGCCTGTGTTAAAGTAAGGAGAAATTTATGGCAGCGACATTAACGAGCAAGGGTCGGGTTACAATCCCCAAGGCGGTAAGAAGACGGCTGCATTTACAGGCGGGGGATAAAGTCGAATTTGTATTTCACGAAAATAGTGTGGAGATGATTCCTGTTTCCGGTTCAGTACGGGATTTGAAGGGGATGGTCGCCAAGCCTGAAAAAGTGGTTAGCCTAGACGAAATGGATCGGATGATTAGAGAGTCCGCCGAATGATTGGTCTGGATGCCAATGTGCTTGTTCGCTACATCACTCAGGATGATGAGGAGCAGGCGGCTATTGCCACACAATGGATAGAGAAAAAATGTACTATTGTCACTCCGGGATGGATAAGCGTCATTGTACTTTGTGAAATGGCGTGGGTTCTCTCTCGTGCCTACGGTTATGATAAAGCAACGATTCAATCCGTTTTTCAACGTGTCTTTCTGGCATGTGAGTTGGCTGTTGAACAACAAGATCAAGCATGGGCCGCGCTTCGTGATTACGCACAGGGGAATGCTGATTTTTCGGACTACCTGATTATCCACATGAACCGATCCGCAGGCTGTGAATATACGGTGACATTCGACAAGTCAGCGTCGGAGCACCGCTTTGTTCGGCTTCTGAAGTAAGGCCTGCCAACACCATTATGAACGGCATCCTTCCCCCGCTAAAACCCATTGCCATCAAAGAGCGCAATTCCATTGTCTTTCTCAAGTATGGCGAAC
>CAYOUW010000315.1:0-1017 GCA_964407235.1 uncultured Zetaproteobacteria bacterium
GATTTTTCCGGCGATTTACCCGCGGCCGATCTTTACGTGGATGCTCTTTTCGGTACGGGCCTGAGCCGGCCGCCGGAAGGCGCATGGGCGGAAGCCATCTCTCTGCTGGCGGGGAAACCCGTATTTGCCATCGATGTGCCCTCCGGGCTGGATGCTGACACGGGCGCGGCGCACGGGGTTGCAGTCAAGGCCGAGGTCACGATCAGTTTCATTGTCCGCAAGCGCGGTCTGTATACCGGGATGGCGCCGGAACTGGCCGGCGAGCAGGAGTTTGCTTCCCTTGATACGCCCGGGGCGGCTATTGCCGCCGCGGGAAGTCCGGTTGCATGGCTCCAGAAGAGAGCGCCGAATTTCTATCCCCGCCCTCGAAATGCACATAAGGGGGATAACGGACGTGTTCTGGTTGTCGGCAGCGCTCCCAATTATCCGGGTGCGGCGCGTCTGTGCGGTGAAGCGGCTTTACGTGCCGGTGCCGGACTGGTGACCATCGGCGCACACCCGGATCATGCACACTGGCTGAATGTCGGGTGCTGGGAGCTGATTGTGCGGGGACTGGCGACGCCGCATGATCTGGAAAGACTTCTGGGGGCGATGGACGTACTCGCCATCGGTCCCGGCCTGGGGCAAGAATCCTGGGGGGACGGGTTGTGGCAGTGTGCGCTCAATGCGCCATTGCCCCTCGTTGTTGATGCCGATGCGCTTAACCTGTTGGCTCAGGCTCCAAAGCGGCGGGGAAACTGGATACTCACGCCACATCCCGGCGAGGCGGCTCGTTTGCTGGGAATCACGATCGCGAAAGTACAGGCTGACCGGTTTCGCGCCGTCGCCGCACTGGCCGAACGCTACGACGGCGCTGTGATCCTCAAGGGTGCGGGGACGTTGATTCATGCCGGAGGACAAACGGTGGTGTGCGCTGCCGGTAATCCGGGCATGGCCAGCGCCGGCATGGGCGACGTACTCACAGGCGTGATCGCCGCGTTGCTCGGGCAGGGTATGAATATCGAAGAAGCTGCGTCT
>CAYOUW010000316.1:0-1017 GCA_964407235.1 uncultured Zetaproteobacteria bacterium
CGATGCGCTGGACTGGCTTGAACATGAGACGGGTAAGCCTGTCGCCGGTGTGATACCGTATTTGATGCTGGAGTTGCCCGAAGAAGATGCGCCTTATCGTCATACGGATGCTCCACAGCTCGCGCTTCATCCCGAAGGCTACAATATTGCAGTCGTTGCCTACCCTCGTATGTCCAACCATGACGATATTGATCCGCTGGCATCGGAGGGTGGCGTAAATTTGCGTTTTGTTCGTTTGCCGGACGAATTACAAGCGGTTGATCTGGTTATTCTTCCCGGCTCCAAACATGTAATATCCGATCTCCACTGGTTACGAGAAAATGGATTCGTCACCGCGTTGGAACGACACCTTCGCTATGGAGGCAGGCTACTCGGCATTTGCGGTGGCATGCAGATGCTGGGCAGGATGGTTGAAGATAGCGGCGTGGAAGGTTTTTCTGTTAAAGGGTTGGGTTGGCTGCCGCTATCCACCTCCATGCAGCCCGAAAAAATACTGTGTAAGGTCGATCAGCCGTCCCGTTATCCTGCCGGATTCAGGGTTACGGGCTACGAGATTCACCATGGTATATCCAATGAACGATCCGGGCTGTTTCCGTTTGCCGCATGTTCATCCGACAAGCAGGTATGGGGCAGTTATGTACACGGCCTGTTCGAGCAGGGGGCGTTCCGGGAAGCATGGTTAAATGGAATGGGATATTCCGGCAGCGACGGGCAAGACCAGGTTCGACGGACCATGGCTTCGCTCGATCTGCTGGCCGATACGCTGAAACGTGAGTTGGCATCTGAGCTGTTAACGCCTTTACTCGCCACGCAGACGCAACGATGCGGTAGCATTTGTGAATAACTCGACGTGCGTCCGCGCCGTTCTGTAAAAGCCTGAAAAAAACCACATGATAACTTGGCTTTGATTGGTTATGGTTTGGCTGGAGGGTGCAAAATTCACCATGGACGATTCAGTAAAGCTTTCAGGTATATGGGATAACCATAATCGCGGGCAGATAGGCACCTTTCTCAAAG
>CAYOUW010000317.1:0-1014 GCA_964407235.1 uncultured Zetaproteobacteria bacterium
TTGTCTGCATCAGATTTTGTTCAATCACATCCAGTTGGTGCACAATCGCCTTCGCGTCTTTGGCCGCAGGGGAAGCGGTGGCAAGACGCGGTTGGTAATCCTGAATCTGTGTGCGCAGCTTGCGAATGCGTAACACGGCCCTGCTCACGGTGTTCAGCCTGGAATGGATTTTCGAGAGCAAGGCGAACTGCGCTTCAAGATCGGCCTGTGAGGCCTTGGTCCGCGGATCCTTCGCCACCTCGAACCGGCGGGTGTAAGCCTTGCCGTCAACGCTGAGCGTTACCGTATAGGTGCCGGGCGGCACCCGCGGCCCGGTCATCGAGCCGAACCAGACAACGCTGTCGGGCACTGCCGTGGCCGGTAGCAAACGCAGATTCCACACGAAACGGTTCATGCCCCGGCGCGTCGGTACCACCCCCTGCTGATGCGGGTGTTGCGGCGGATAAAAATCCTTCGATTCCGTAACCGGTTTGCCCTGCGGCGTTTTCACATTGGAGAATTCGGCTACGGTTTTCCCCTTTGCATCGGTAAAGGCGAGCGTGACCTTCGTGCCGGATGGGGGCGCCTGCTTCAATTCATAAAATACGGTCACACCGTTCGGTGGATTTTCGCCCAAGCCATGCGCATTGGCCTGGGGGTAACGACCACCACCGGTCAGATAGGTCGTTTGCGGTTGGAACAGGAAAGCGCTCGCATTCACCGCCTTGTGCGTCAGTTCGCGCAGCGGCGCCAGGTTATCCAGCACCCAGAATGCACGGCCGTGCGTTGCCAGCACCAGGGCGTTGTATTGCGGCTGGATCGCCATGTCACGCACCGCCGTGTGTGGCAGGTTGCGCTGCAGCGACTGCCAGTGCCCCCCCCCATTAAACGACACATAAACCCCGTTGAGCGTACCCGCAAAAAGCAGGTTCGCATCCTGACTATCCTGACGCACAACAAAGCTCGACTGATTCTGTGGTAATCCGCTGGTAATTTTCTCCCAGTGCGCGCCGTAGTCGGTCGTCTTGTAGACAT
>CAYOUW010000318.1:0-1008 GCA_964407235.1 uncultured Zetaproteobacteria bacterium
TTCGGGTCAGGCTTGACAATTGGGTATTATAGGGGATTATTTTCTTATGGCACGCAAACCCAGAGTCCACCTCCCCGGCGGGTATTATCATGTGATGATGCGGGGCAATGGCGGCAATGATATTTTCTTTTCGGCGGCTGATCGTAGTCGTTTCTTGTTGCTCCTTCAGGCAGGCATTGCGCGGTATGAGCATAGAGTTCACGCTTTTTGTTTGATGGACAACCATGTTCACCTGTTGATTCAGGTTGGCTCGGTGTCGCTTTCTAAAATTATTCAGAATCTGGGTTTTAGATATACGCGATACGTCAATCAGCAAAGGAATGTTGTTGGGCACCTTTTTCAAGGGCGGTTTAAAGCTATTCTCGTAGATGCTGATAGCTATTTGTTGGAATTGATGCGTTATATTCATTTGAACCCGGTGCGTGCCGGGTTGTGTAAAACAGTAGATGATTATGAGTGGAGCAGCCACCATGCCTATATGGGGGAGGAAACGATCCCATGGCTTCACAGGCAGGAGATTCTTACTCGCTTTTCTCATGATGAATCTAAAGCAAGGGCGCTATTTCTAGATTTTACCCATCAAGGCACAGGTGAAGCCAGGCGGGTGGAGTTTCATAACGGTTCGCACCTGGGGCAAATTTTGGGAGATGATCATTTTGCGGAACGAGCACTGAGCGCATCGGGTTATGCTGGAATGATTAAGCCACCTTCGCTGCAATACATTATTGAAGCTGTCTGTAATGAATATGGGATTGATAAATCCATTCTGTATGAACAAGGCAAGGGGAGATTACATTCAGAAGCGCGCGCCATGGCTGCATTTGTCGTTCAGGGTTTGGAAGGTGTAACGCTCACTTCATTAGCGGAAGAAATGGGTCGCGAATTATCAGCCATCAGCCAGGCTGCCGGAAGGCTCCATCAAAAGATGAATGAAAATGAACTATTGCGGCAAAAATCTGAAAAAATTGCGACCATAATCAATACACCCAATTGTCAAGCCTGACCCGC
>CAYOUW010000319.1:0-1007 GCA_964407235.1 uncultured Zetaproteobacteria bacterium
TGAGATGAAAACCCGGTCGAAGAGGTTGCTGAAACAAACCGGCGACGAACTGCGCCAGGCCATAGCCGCGAAGAAGTGCTGGCGCTGCGGCTGTTTCCAGGACACGGTGAATGTATTGCGGGGCTCAGCCGCCATCAATAACCCGCTCGGCTCGCTGCTGGAAGAGGCGCATGCGCGGTTTGAGCCCAAGCGCTACGATTGTCTGGGCTGCGAAACCTGTTGGCCCGCCGTGGCACAGAATCTGGCCGCGGAGATCGATCCGGTTGTCGCCGAAGGCGATCATTGCGCTACGGAAGAGCCTGAACTCCGGCAAGGCTGGCCGCCCCTGCCTGGCGATTATCAGGTCATCCGCTTTCAGGCGCCAGTCGCGGTGTGTACGCTCAACTCTGATCACCTGATCAAGGAATTGGCTAGCTCAAACATTGATGGCTTATCCATCATCGGCAGCCTGCACACGGAAAATCTGGGCATCGAGCATCTGATTCGTAATATTCTGGCGAACCCGCATATTCGTTTTCTGATCGTTTGTGGAGAGGATACGCGCAAAGCGATTGGCCATTTGCCTGGGCAGTCGCTGATCAGTCTGTTACACCATGGCGTGAATGAAAAAATGCGTATGCGTATCATCGAAGCCAAAGGTAAACGGCCATTGCTCAAGAATCTGAATATGGATCAAGTCAACGCTTTTTGCCGACAGGTGCGGGTGATCGAACATATCGGTACAAGCGATATGCAGATCCTGCGAAATTTAATCATGGAATCAGCCGCTAACGATCCCGGCGTATTTACAGGCGCGCCGCTTGAGGTTGATCCTGTTCCCGTCGAAGAGGCGAATACGTCCGCCAGATTAATTCTCGATCCGGCAGGATATTTCGTTGTTTACCCCGACCGGCGCCATCAACGGCTTATGCTGGAGCATTACAGCAACAAGGGCGTGCTGACACGGAGATTCACGGCCAGTTCAGCCGCGGCCATGTACGTCACCGTGATCGAGGCCGAACTGATCA
>CAYOUW010000320.1:0-1004 GCA_964407235.1 uncultured Zetaproteobacteria bacterium
GCCTGGGGATGACCAGTACATGCACCGGCGCCTTGGGGTGGATGTCCCTGAAGGCGAGCACGTCACCATCTTCATAAACCTTGTCGGAAGGGATGGTTCCATCAATGATTTTACAGAACAGGCAATTAGACAACTTGCATCCTCCTTAATCGTTTTTTTGGCCAATTGCTTATTTCCATTGCGATCTGACGTTTGCCGTCTAAAACTCCAATTAAACCCTTCCTTATGGCCGCTTGCTCATTTTCAGGATTGCGCTAGAATTTTCAAGAGATTTTTAATAGCGCCTCCCTGATTTCGTCGCGTTCATTATTTTGCAAGAGGCTCACGAGAGACCATATTACCCGCACCATAACCTTCCGAGTGAACGCACCGCCTGATTATTGCACTGATCTCGCTAACCATCAGCACATCGGAAGAAAGTTGCGCTGCATACGATTCACCACCACCACGCGCTTATTCACCAGTTGCCTTCGCCAGCATGCAAAATTCGATGGTAGACCCTGTTGATTATTGGTGGATTGATCCCCGTCAAAAAAGGGAGGAGGCATCGCCTCCTCCCTTCTCTATTTTCCGGACGGCATGGCTGATTAAAAGTGGTAGGCGACCGTCGCCGTTGCGCCCCACATTTTGGCCTCTGCATTTGAGCCAAAAGCACTTCCAAGCTTGACGTTGGTCCAGTACTGCATCCATTCGCCGCCAACTGACAGGTTTCCCGCAACATAGTAATTCGCGCCAAAGCCGTAAGTGAAGCCTGTCTTCGTAGCTGACTGACTCAGCGACAATCCGGGCAGCGATACGGTCTCCTTAATTTTTGCGGTGGTTCCACCGAGCATGACATACGGCTTGAAATTTACAGTCACCGGGTATTGGAACTTGGCCAGATAAGAAATGAAATAATCCGATGACATTTTTATATCAATCGGTATTGGGTTCCCCAAAGGACTTCCTGCCGGATAGGATTGGGTTCCTGAAGATGTCGTGCCAACCCGTACTTCGACCCCGAG